>JAQBPP010000373.1 GCA_028287455.1 Bacilli bacterium
ATAGGAGCGCAGCAAGACCGTCATCAATCATTCAGCCCATACTCTTTCCATCGTTTTTCAAAGGGATATCACAATCCCCGTTTGTTTCGCTTGACAGATGCGCCGATACTGCTGAGGGGACACACCCGTTTTTTTACGAAACAAGTTGTGAAAAAATTTCATATCCTGATATCCCACGCGATTTGCAATTTGTTGAACTGATTGATTGGTGGATTTGAGCAATTCGCAGCATTTTTGGATCCTTATGTTTTGCAGATACTGAGTAAACGTTACTCCGGTCGTTTTTTTGAATAAACGCTGGAAGTGGCTTGCACTTATATAAGTGGTCTCTGCTGCCTGCTTGACAGTGATGTTCTGAGAATAGTTGCACTTGATGAAGTGTACGGCAGAGTCCAGGTCAGTGACCACAGCGCTGGGTGATTCAGCTTTCACACTAATTCGGTGCAGCAGGCTTAGCAACTGGATGAGCATAGTGATCAAGATTGTTTCGTAACCAGCAGATTTATGCAAGTATTCATAGTACATACTGTCAACGATCGGAAAGTATTTGTCATGGATATCCTCATATTGCAACCAGTGCTGCGAATATTCGTACGGTTGAAAAATCACCTTATAAATCTCGGAATTTACCGGAAAGTACTGTTTCCAGTCTTCCAAATATCCAATCCGGAAAATACAGTTATAAATCACCAACGGTTTGTCCTGCTGTGGTGTGGATGGACGAAACACATGCGGCGTGCCAATTGGAATGACAAATAGATCGCCGCGTTTGATCGGCAGCACTTGATCGTCGATATAGTGGTAGCCGCTCCCCTCACTTACATAACTAATCTCGATAAAGTCGTGTGTGTGTTTGGAACGTGAGCAGGACTCCACTTCACGAGATAGAAAGATATCTAAATTCTCTCTGAAATAAGACTCGCCTTTTAGCTGTTTAATCCGTTCTTTCATGCTCCTCACCTCTCCCCACCATTCCATCATCCCCGCATGAAGAAAGCGCTTGCAGTCAAAGCCGCATTTACGGCCGACTCCCACCTTTTGCCAAGCTGCCCACGCTGAACTGAATCCATTGCAGGCAAGTACGTTCGCTCTGAACGGTAGAATTTCCGCAGTTCGATTGGATCCCGCCAAAATCCGATTGCAAGTCCACCCATAAATGCTGAACCGAGTGCCGAAAGCTCTGCTGTATCGGAGCAAATAACCGGTGTATCCAGGAGGTCCGCCTGAAACTGCATTAGGAAGCTATTCCGCGTGGCCCCTCCATCCACTCGCAGCTCTCCAAGAGGAACCCGGGTTTGTGCTTCGAGGAGTTTGACAGCGTCCCACACCTGAAAAGCGATGCTTTCTACTGCAGCCCTAAGAATGTGCGCCCGGTTAGAAGCCCGATTCAGGCCGACGATGGCGGCTCTCGCATAAGGATTCCAGTGCGGCGCGCCAAGACCCACAAATGCCGGAACAAGTGATACGCCTCCTGTATCAGTAATGGAAGCAATCAAATCATCCAATTCCTCATACGTTTTAAACAATCCCAACTCATCGCGGGCCCATTTTAAGCAATCACCGGTCGTGTGAATAATCGCTTCAATTGCATAGCTGACCGTACCTTCCAGTCCCCAGGCCACAGTGGAAACAAGACCGTTATCTGCTTTAATGGGTGTGGATCCAACATTCATCAGCACGGACGTGCCTGTGCCATAAGTGCCTTTTGCCAAACCTGGCTGCATGCATTGCTGTCCGAATAAAGCGCCCTGTGAGTCTCCGATGATCCCTGCGATCGGAATTCGAACGGGGAACAAGTCCGGCTCGTCAGTAAATCCGAAAATTTGGTCAGAAGCGCGCACTTCCGGCAGCATGTACCTGGGAATTCCAAACAGCGAAAGCAGCTCTTCGTCCCACTGCAGCGAATGGATGTTAAATAACAGAGTACGGCTTGCATTGGTGAAATCTGTTGCATGTACCTGGCCGCCGGTTAATTTCCAGAGCAGCCAACTGTCGATCGTTCCCGCCAGCAATCGCTCATCAGAATCACTGTGAGCGCAATGATCCAGAATCCATCTCCATTTGGTGGCTGAAAAATACGGATCAAGTAAAAGCCCTGTTTTATCGAACACAACCTCTGCATATCCAGCCTGTTTCAGGCGTTCGCATTCCTCTGCGGTTCTGCGGCATTGCCAGACGATCGCATTTGCGATCGGGCATCCTGTCACGCGATCCCAAATGAGGGCAGTCTCCCGCTGGTTTGTCAGCGTGATCGCTGCAATCTGTGCGAAATCGACCCCTGCTGCTCGAATCACTTCACGTATCGTCCGTTTGACGTTTTCGTACAGTTCCAGCGGATCGTGTTCCACCCAGCCCTCCTTTGGATAAATCTGTCGGTGCCCGATCCAATTGCGCGCTGCGATTCGTCCGGATTGGTCGACCAAAACCGCTTTGGTTCCGGAAGTACTTTGATCAATCGTTAACAGGACTGTACCGGCTCTCATTCGTACATCTCCTGTATTTGCATCAACCTGTGAGCGATTTGCTGCACATTTTCCGGTGAAATCCCGTAATAGTTGAAGATTTCGGCTGTTTTTCCGGCAATTGCCGGCTCATCTGGGAT
>JAQBPP010000380.1 GCA_028287455.1 Bacilli bacterium
CCCAAGAGCAGACTGAAATGCAGCGCGCCCACGGATGGCGTTCCAAAACGGCAAAGCACCGATCACGAGCAAAAATGAAGGCAGAAACATCGCGACAAGTGCAATCACAGCTCCAACTATACCGTTAGGTTGCGATTTCATTACAGTACCCAAGTATGCGGAGAACGTGAACAGGGGTCCCGGAACTGCCTGTGCAGCTCCATATCCCGCCAGGAATTGATCGTTTGTCATCCAGCCATTCGGTACAACCTCTCGTTGAAGCATTGGCAGCACGACGTGGCCTCCGCCAAACACCAGGGAACCCACCCGATAAAAGCTGTCAAACAGGGCCAGCCCTTGATTTTGAATCGTCATTCTTAACAAAGGCAGTGCAACCAGAAGTCCAAAAAATAAGCTCAAAGAGAAGATGGCTGTTCTGCGGCTTATCGGTACCTGAATTGGACGCAATACGCTGTCAGATGAGTGAGGTAAAAACTTCCAACCGATCAGACCTGCCAGGATGATGATCCCGATTTGTGTAAATGCATTCGGTACCAGCAGGGACAGAATGGCCGCAAGAATGGCAATCGTTCCTCGTCGTCGGTCAGGTGCCAGATTGCGCGCCATGCCGAGGACTGCTTGCGCGACGACCGCGACCGCCGCCACCATCAAACCGTGCAGAAAGCCAGCATTCTGGACGTGCAAGCCTTGCAGCACATAGGCAAAGACCACAAGAGCAATTGCCGATGGCAGTGTAAACCCCAGCCAAGCTGCAAATCCGCCCAGCAGGCCAGCTCGCTGGATGCCGACTGAAATGCCGACTTGACTGCTGGCAGGTCCCGGAAGAAATTGGCACAGTGCGACCAGATCGACGTAACTTTTTTCATCAATCCATTCCCTGCGTTTCACGTACTCCTCGCGAAAATACCCCAAATGTGCGATCGGGCCCCCAAATGAGGTGAGGCCCAATTTGGTTGATACTTTAAGAACTTCTAAAGCGGAATTTTTTCCGTTCGTTTCTTGCCCATCGGAAGTTTTTATGGTTAACAATAGTCATCATCGTCCTTCAATGGCTGGATGGATTGCCAATATTTGATAGATGTAGTTTTGTCAGACAATTTGTAAACTGATACCTGTTATGATTCGATTTTCGGCCAAGTTTGGGATTACGCAAAGCCAGATGTCGCGCTGTCGCAAAAGATCGGATTTATTCGCGGACAACAAGATGACAGCGGTGCACTAGTGTTTGCACCCAGCCAAAGTGCAGAGCGGCAAGCGGTGGCTCGTTTGGTTTATGAATTATACACAAATGGTACGCAATATAAAACTCAATTAAGTGCGATTCAGCAGACAGACGATGCATTAGCGAAGTCTTCTGCAGTGATGGATCAATTATCCTCAGTGGAAATGTCTGTTTATCAACAGGGGCCTAAAGATGTCGAAATAGATGCTACGCTGGATGCGAATCAAAAACCTCCCGCAGCACATTTGAAAATAACTGTTACTGTTGGGAGCAACGCTTATGGAACTCCTACTACATTTGAATTTTATCATCAAAATGGAATAGACTATACGCTGGATCCAAAAACAAATCAGTGGAATAAGAAAACAGTCGGTGATCCTTCATCAGATTCCGCAACCCATTCTCATTTCGCCTCTCCTTATCTGACACTGACAGACAATACCGATTCGTATGTATTAACTGGAACATTCGATCAGAAAGCTTTAAAGCAGCAGTTATCAAACAGCAGATAAGGGGGTTTTTTGTGTTGTTTTAGGAACTGTTACAATTTCCGAACAATAACTCAAAAAATGTACATTCTAACTGTGTTACACTTCCATGTGACAGGAGGAATCGAGTTGATTCGAATAGGAGTTATTGGCCAATCAGGTGAAATTCCAACAGAAGTAAGTAAGCTCGCAGAAGAGGTAGGTAAAGAAATTGCACAGCGTGGAGCGATTCTGTTAACGGGTGGAACCACCGGAGTAATGGAAGCAGTCTCCCGCGGGGCGAAACAAGCAGGCGGACTGGTTGTCGGCATTCTGCCAGGTGATACTGTAGAAGTGGCAAATGAGTACATAGATATTCCGATTACGACCGGCTTCGGCTTTGATTATAGAAGCGTCATACTTGTGCACTCTTCTGATGTGTTGATTATGATCAGCGGCGGTAATGGAACACTCAGTGAGTTGTCAACTGCCTACCTGAATCGCAAACCTGTAGTCGTTATTGAAACGTCTGGCGGATGGGCGGCCAGGGTCAAGGAATTTGCTTACGAAGGCACTTATCTGGATGAGCGCAGAACCATTCCGCTTAATTATGCGGACAGTGCGAAAACTGCGTTAGATATCGCACTCAACCAAATTGGGGAGCAGCCCTTGCCCAGATCTACTGCTTTTAAATGGGACGGGCAGTGAGTCTTCTAGCAGCATACGTACCCGTTTCATTTAAACGCAATTGCCCGGATCGGTGAGCCAGATCCTTCTTTGATTTTGAGCGGAAACGCAAACAAATACGATTCGCCGGAAATTTTGCCTAGGTTGGTTAAATTCTCGATGATTACTATACCGTTTCCCAGTAATACATAATGAGCCGGGTTGGTCGTGGAGTACGAACTATCGATCGCCAGCGTGTCGCAGCCAATTGCTTTGATTCGTTTCTCAGCCAGGTAAACCGCCGCCGCCTCACTGACGCCCGGCCAGGACTTCGTGTAGGCATGACCAACAGAGCGCGGGGTCCAGTGGCGATCCCAGCCGAAATGAAGCAAAACGGTATCGTTCGGTTCAATCTGCAGATTTTCCCGTTCCCAAGCTTCGATTTCCGCCTTCGAGACAAGGTCTGTGTCGCCATAATGCGAGAAATCCATTGTTAATGCGCGCGAATGAAATTTATCAGTGGAAATCTCAGCCATCCAGCGATGCTCAGGATGGTCTTGTTTCAGAAAATGAGCTGTGGCATCCATGTGCGTCCCGCAATGTTCGTTGATCAGAAGCTGATAAACCAGTGCGGGGCTTCCTGTCTCAAACGAATCCCATAAGGTATGCGCGTACCGGGAATGCGTGGGGTAAACTGGCATGTCTTCTTCCAGCACGTGTGTCAAGTCGATCACTTCGAATTGATTTAGCATTTTCCCTAGGTCTTTGATGCTCACTGAAGCTCCTCCTCTTGAGGCTCGTTTTATTCGGATAGTTTCGTTTTTCACCTTACAAGTAATATTACCTCTGATTAATCAAAAACAACAGAATAAAACCCCCGATTAATCCTAATCCCCGGGGGTTTTCGCGAACGTATGATTACTTCAGTTGCAGATATTGTTCTAACGTGATGGCTGCATTTGCGCGGCTTACTGATTCGGCAGATTGTGTTAATTTCACCGGCTGCAAAATATCTTTGTTAACATCCGCCTTTTTACCTTGATAAGAAAGTACATTAGTTAAAATGATTTTCATTTGATCACTGCTCAGAATTCCATTTGGATCAAATGAATTATCTCCATTTCCATGCACAATTCCCGTTGATGTCAAAGCCGAAATGTAGGAATAGCACCAATCGTATTGGCTGACATCTTGATAGGATGAAGCAACGGATTGATCCAACGGAAGTTTTAGTACCTTCGCTATCATCGCAGTAAATTCGGCACGAGTAATTTGTTGGTCCGGATTAAAATGTTGTGCATCTTCGCCATTTACAATCCCTTTTCGTTTTAAATCCATAATCGCATTCACACCAGAGTTATTCACAATATCAACGAAATAATCGGATGGCAACTGATCCAGCACCTGAATGCGTCCATCTTCTTTTGGTGCAATGGTGTTTGCTTTTTGGATGGCATCAATGATCAGTTTCGATAGTAAAGGTCCGCCGTTTGCGTCCAGTACCACCTTGGAGTTTTTAAACATGGTGTATCCGTCTCCGCCGCCTTGAACATAATCAAGGGTCGCGAGCGTATATGTTGCAGTCTTATCCAGCTTTGCTCCGTTGACCGAAACTTCTCCAATCCGCGAACCTGGAGGCATTTTCGGATTATACGAATAGGCAATGCCGCTTACCTGTGGAAAGCGTCCAGCGCCTTTTTCAACCTGGCTGACCCCGTTTTCAAGCGCTTGATACAATTGGTCTCCGGTGACCTGGAGTTTTACAACGAAATTCGTGAAGGGAAACGAATCCATAATATCTTTTTTGGTCAATGTACCCGCTGGAATTACACGATTGGCACGAATCCCGCCCCCGTTCAAAAACGCTACGTCGGAGTTGGTGAAGCTTCTCATCGCATCGGCAGCAAAATCACCAATTGCGGTTTCCCTCGACCGTACCAGTCCTTCATTCTCATCAAGTGGAGTCTGTGTCGTACCAATTACGGTCGACAAATCTTGGCTTAACTGTTGATAATATTGGTCCATCACTGCCTTAACCGCAGTGTCGGCTGTGGAGCCATCCTTAGCGGCATCCGATTGTAAGGTAAATTTGTGGAAGTTGAAGTCCTGAATCTTTCCGTTTTTTATGTAAAAATTGATCTGACCCACGTGTTTAAAGTTATCGCCAATAAACCACAGCAGGGTGTTGTTGATCTTTTCTGGTGTATCGAAATCTTGTGCAGCATGATCCCCAACTAATACATCGATTCCGTCCACATTCTGTGCTAAAATCCGTGCATCAGGGCTTGCAAGGTGAGATGCGACTACAATAATGTCTGCGCCCGCTGCTTTCATTTGTGGAATGATGGTTTTCATCGCTTCAATTGGGTTTAATACTGCCACATTGTCGCCCATCGAGGTCAGTTGAGCAGCGTCTTCCTCTGTTAACCCTGTAATTCCGACATTAACGCCGTTCACTTTTTTAATAATGAACCTTTGTGCACCATCTGCTTTGCCAAATACATCATTTGTCCGTTTGTCAATGACATTTGCACTTACCCAAGTAAAATTACTTTCCTTAATGAGCTGCTCCAGTCGATCAGGTCCCATGTCAAAGTCATGGTTTCCGAATGTATCGGTATCCAATTTTCCCGCATTAAACGCATCCACCATGTTCTGACCCCTTGAGGTCGAGGTGAAAACCGAGGTTCCCATGTCATCGCCGTTCCCCACATAAAGTGAGTTTGGAAATTTAGCTTTGATTTGATTCACAATCCCAAATTTGTTTGCAATGTTTTCTGGGCTTTTCTGATCCCCGAAATTCCCGTGTTCATGCGTATCGCTAATCAAAGTAAAAGTGGTTTCCGGCAAAGGATGATTGCTCATCTCATAGGAAGATCCGACCAAATCAGCAGGCTGAAATGATGCAGTTGTACCATCTGCAAGTACCACGGCTCCCGGGATTGTGAAGGAAAGTAGAACCGATACTGCAACGCTTGCGAATAAATAATGTTTATTTTGTTTCATCCAACTCCCACCCAACTAGTTATTTTTCTATTAATCTAAATTTTACCAACTTATTGTTTACCGATTGTTAATAGGAAGTAAAGGAATCGTGAAGACCCTCTAAAATAAAAAAGCCCCCATAAAGGGGCAATTTTTAGCAGCAGTTGCTGTCACTGGTTATCACAATACCTGATCCCTGCGGTGTTTCCTGATAATCCAGTGTCATGCTTTCGGTGTGCGGCAAAACAGTTTGTTCAATCGCAACTTGAATGCGATTAATGATTTCAACTGCGTCGTTTTCTTTTGGCTCATCCAGAGCCAATCCCACTTTGGGTCCGCCTCAGCCCATGCCAGCGAAATAGGCTCGGATGCCTTTCACGTTGTTCTGTTTCAGAACTTCTTGGATGAAGTCCCTTCCTGCATCGGTAATATTCAATTAACTCATCTCCTACTTTTTAGAAGGCATTTCTAATGTAATAAAGCTTGGCCGCGAAGGCGGCGCGCAGCAGAGCGACATATCCCGAACGTCTCCTGCAGATTCAAATTCACTGTCGGCTGATGTGTAGAAAATCTCCCAGGCGTTGCCGTCTGGATCGTACACCCATACTTTATCTTGTACCGCATAGCAGCAAGTGGTGCCCATCTCATCGATGGTAAGCAGCCCTGACTGGCGCAGACGCTCGCCCATTGCCAAGACTTCTTCGGTGTTGTTCACCTGAAAGCCCAAGTGATTCAGAACACCCTTCTTCTCAAAGGGTCTTACATTGAGCGAAAAATGAAGCGTTGGGTCATCGAGTTCAAATTTGGCGTAGTTTTCTTTTATTTTGGTCGGCTCCGAGCCAAAGAAAGCGCGATAGAACTTCAAAGAGGCTTCTAAATCGCTGCAGTTAACAGCTACATGCATTCGTTTTATCATCTTCATTCACCCTATTTAGCTTCGGCTAAAAACTGCTCAATCCTACTTTTAATTGCGTCGCGCACACTGCGAAAACTTGCCAGAATCTCTTCTTCGGATCCTGTGGCTTTGGCTGGATCATCAAACCCCCAATGCCATTTCACTGCGTTTTTGTTAAATATCGTTGGGCAATGTTCATCTGCGTGACCGCAAAGCGTAATGACATAATTCGCGCGATTTAGGGTTTCGGGATCGATCACTTTAGAAGTGTGGGCTGAAATATCAACGCCCGCCTCATTCATCACCTGAACTGCGTGCGGGTTTAATCCGTGCGCTTCAAGACCTGCGCTTTGGACTTCATAACGGTCGCTTCCTAACGCTTTTAAGAACCCATCCGCAATTTGACTGCGGCAGGAATTGCCCGTGCACAAAAAATAAATTAAAGGTTTCTTCTCCATTTTCTATTCCCCTTTTATGTAAATTGCATCAAGATCTTGCAGCAATTGTTTAACCTTGACGATAATGTTGGAGTCGACGTAGTTTCACCACCTTTACGGTTATGCGATTTATTTGAATAGATTTAGCCACAAGTAAAGACCGAGAAGTGTGACAAATAAAGTAGGTATCGTTAAAACAATGCCGATTCGAAAGTAGTATCCCCATGAAATCTTGACACCTTTTTTGGACAAAACATGGAGCCACAAAAGGGTTGCGAGCGATCCGATGGGCGTAATTTTAGGACCTAAATCCGAACCAATGACATTTGCATAAACCAGTGACTCTCGGATGATTCCCGCTGTCATTGTGCCTTTAATGGCAAGTGCATCAATCATGACAGTTGGCATGTTGTTCATAATGGATGATAAGAACGCAGCTAGAAATCCCATACCAAGGGTAGCTGTAAATAGTCCTTGATTGGCAGCCAATTGAATGATGTGACCCAGCATATCCGTAAGTCCAACATTGCGCAGACCGTATACTACGACATACATACCGATCGAGAAAATAACCACTGTCCATGGCGCTTCTTTAATGACCTTTTTCGCATGAATGGCATGACTGTATCTTGCAGCAATAATAAAGATAATCGCGGCTGCTCCTGCTACCAGTGATACGGGAATTTTAAGCAGGCTGCTAAATAAGTATCCTACGAGCAAAACCGCTAAAATCACCCATGATAAACGGAACAGGCGAACATCTTTAATCGCTTCATGCGGTTTCTTTAATTGGGTTAAATCATACTTTCTTGGAATGTCTTTTTTGAAAAATAGAAAAAGAACCAACAAGCTGGCAGCAAGAGAAAACAAATCCGGTATAATCATCCGGCTGGCATATTGCACAAAGCGAATTCCAAAGTAGTCAGCCGACACGATATTGACCAAGTTACTGACAATTAACGGCAATGACGTGGTATCTGCAATAAAACCACTTGCCATAATAAAGGGTAGAATCATCTTGTCAGGAAACTTTAGCGCTCGTACTTGAGCAAGCACAATCGGCGTTAGGATCAATGCAGCTCCATCATTGGCAAAGAAGGCGGCAACGCCTGCACCCAAAAGAACTACGTACACAAACATCAATCGACCATTTCCACGAGCAAGTCTTGCCATATGAAGCGCAGACCATTCAAAAACGCCGACTTCGTCAAGAATTA
>JAQBPP010000402.1 GCA_028287455.1 Bacilli bacterium
GGTTTTTCCTGCAACTATTCAACCGTTAGATGCGTTGCAGACATACTCGGCGGAATTCGGTTTGAATGGACCCACTTTCCGGATGCGAGTATTATTCAGCATGGAATGATGATTCCGGACGAAGTTAATCTATATAATAATTAATAATAGAGAGTTTTAACGAGACAATAGTTCCAACAAATAACCCGATCGCGATTAACACGAGCGATCGGTTATTTTATTCTACGGCAATAGGTACATGTCTTGTCGCCCGACAATTCTATCAAAGCATTTCTGGAAATCGATTTATGTCAGCGGTGTAATGTAGAAACTGTCATTTTATGCGTTCTTATGCAAGCGAACTCTCCTACTGCGGAAGATATTCGTAAAATTGGGGTTCATATAACAGATTTATGGGATGATTATTGTGATAAAGTTAATTTGAAGGAACGTTTATGGCTTTCTTTTGAAATTCTGCAAAAGTGTGTGGAATCACATTTTATCTTAAATAAGTGGTGGGCTGTAAAAACAAAATATCAATTAGAAGAAATAAGGATAAAAGACCCGAAATTCGCGTATTTAGTCGACTGTAGTTTGTCATCACTTGGAGATGAACGGCACTTTAAAGATTTGTGTACATATGTGTTGGATCCAATTGATGGGTGGATGAGGGATTCGTGGAAGGCTTAATCAACGGAGGCCGATATTTTGAAGCGGATTGCAATTGATATGGACGAAGTGATTGCAGATTTTGTCTTTAAACACTTAAATTTATATAATCGGGATTTCAATGAATCTTTGTCTGTTGAGGATTTATACGGAACCAGGCTCTGGAAATTGCGACCGCATATCTCTAAGGAAATTTTAGCCTATGTTAATGATCCAGCATTTTTCCGTGATTTAAGGGTGATTAAAGGAAGTCAAGAAGTTATCCAAGCATTAAGCGAAAAATATGAGATCTTCATTACAACCGCAGCCATGGAACACCCTTCGTCTTTTACGGCAAAATATGAATGGCTGGAAGAACACTTTCCTTTTTTGACAGCTATGAATTTTGTGTTTTGCGGCGATAAGAGCATCATTCATGCAGACTATTTAATTGATGATAATCCTAAGCATTTTCGACGGTTCATTGGGAAGGGAATTCTATTCACTGCTCCGCACAATATTCATGAAACGGGATATGTGCGAGTAAATAATTGGCATGATGTAAAACAGTATTTCCGTAATCTCCATGAAAATTAAACGGATAGCGTGTGAGCTATCCGTTGAGGGCATATTAAGTAAGTCCACATACTCTTGCCTACAGGGTTTTTTGACCAGCTTTCCAGTTAACTGGGCAAAGTCCACCTGTTTTTAACGCCTGCAATACACGAAGAGTTTCATCAACGGAACGTCCAATATCATTATGGTGAATCACTTGATACTTCAATTCGCCTTTTGGATCAATGATAAATAATCCACGAAGAGAAATACCTTCGTCTTCAATTAAAACTCCATAGTCCCGGGAAACTTTATGCGTAATATCAGAAGCTAAAGGAAAGTTCAGTTGACCCAAGCCGTTCTGATCAATCGAAGTGTTGATCCATGCCTGATGTGAATATTTAGAATCGGTTGAAACCCCAAGAACCTCACAGTCCAATTCTGCCAACTGCCGATAAGACTCACTTATAGCTGTAATCTCTGTTGGACATACGAAGGTAAAATCTAATGGATAGAAAAACAATACCAACCATTTGCCTTTGTAATCATTTAAAGACACTTTACTAAACTCCTTGCCATTGCCCAGCGCAACTTCCATTTCGAAATTCGGTGCGGGCAGTCCAACTAATCGCTCAGCCATTTATATACTCCTCCTTAAGAGAACCCAGAAACGCAGGAACTGTTATTGGCTCCTAGGCTCTGGGTATTTCAGTAGACGTAATTAGTATGCAATTATAATTAATTTTTATCAAGTAAATGAAAAAAAGTTATTACACATAATAAAAATCACCCAACTGGATCCAGATAACTTAATCAATTCTGCATTCGGAATTCTATTCGCCACAAATTCCGCTTGTTGGATTGGAACCAGACTTTTTGTCGCTTGAGAGCTCCTGCTCCAATTACTCTTCGATGGAGTCGCAGGCGGTATTATTCAAATCCGGGTTCAACATCACCTCATTGTAATGCTCAATTTTATAGTCAATAATTCTTTGTGTCTCCAACGATCGGGAAATTTCGCTCTGGACTCTTTTCTTGTGTTCTTTTAGAATCGAGATTCTTTGAGGGATGGAGACAGTTCCTTGCTCAGAGAGCTTGCGGTAACGCTTCATTTCCTCCAACGTCATTCCTGTTGCTTTGAGTCTCGTCAAAAATACCATGCCTTCTAGCTGATGTTTACTGTAAGTCCTATGCCCGTTTGCCTTACGATCGGCATACGGTAGCAATCCAATTTTCTCGTAATAGCGGATCGTATCTTCCGATAGACCAGTGAATTCAGCCGCCTGCTGAATTGAGCTTACTGTTTCCAGAATGTCCCTCACTATTGCCTCCTCCTGCTGTATTACCACGGTACCACTCCGTTTTCATCAAAGAAGCCGCCGGTCGGACCATCGTTGGCAAGGGTGGCGAGCTTGACTACAATAGAAGCACCCTGTTCAACGGAACGATAACCCCTATGCCCATTCAAATCGGTAGAAGTAAAGCCCGGATCGGCTGAATTAATCTTAATTGAAGTATCCCTCAATTCTTTTGCAAACAACACTGTCAAGGCATTGATCGCTGTTTTGGAACTCATGTAGGCGAGCAGATTTAATCCGTAAAATTCGGATTCCGGGTCACTATTCAAGGTCAAGGAAGCCAACCCACTTGACAGGTTTACAATTCTGCCAGCAGGCGACTTTTTAATCAAAGGGAGCATTGCCTTTGTGACAGAAAACATGCCGAAAACGTTTGTCTCATAAGTCATTCTTAAATTGACCAATTCCAGTTGACTCGGGGGAACACCTCCATCTAGGCTCAAGCCAGCATTATTAATCAGAACGTCAAGTGATCCATACTGATCATCGATTTGTTTTACTGCGGATTGAATTGTATCCAGGTCTGTAACGTCAAGGGTAATTACCTTTGCATTTATGTTCTCAGTCTTCAGCGCAGCCATGGCTTCCTTTCCTTTGGTTTCATCTCGTGAACCAAGTAAAATCGTGAAACCTAGATGCCCCAATTGCCGAGCAGTCTCAAAGCCAATACCCTTATTCCCACCGGTGATCAAAACTATTTTGGAATTACCCATGGTTATGCCCCCTCAGATGTTTACTTGATTGACCATCACGATACAACTTGGAGTACACTCCAAGTCAAGCGTCAAGAATCTAAACACGGGACCTCGTGTTATCGAACTATAGGGGGAAATGTTGAACAAGTTCCTGTCTCCGCACATGAATCCTCACGAATCACGTCACCCCAAGCTGTTAAATCAGGCTGAAGTCCGTGAATTGATCAAGGTCATATAGCAGAATTCGTGGCACATTGTCTTTTGCAACCACCGTTTTGGATCAGCGGATTGGAATCGCAAACGCCCAGCCGCCTCACTTTCCGTTATGAGGCTACCGCAGATTGCACACGCATGGTCGGTGTAATGAAGTGGGGTTTCAGTGTGGCACTAACCTCAATGCACGATGCTTGTGGCGCCAGCGGAACACGGTAGACACGGCAATCCCGAGTTCTTCGGCAGTTTTCCGGAAAGACAGCAACAATTCTAAGGAACAGAGCCATATTGGTTAAGTTGCTAATTTCATGTG
>JAQBPP010000403.1 GCA_028287455.1 Bacilli bacterium
CACTTTACCCCGGAAGTCCTCCAGGCACACATTTGTGCCATCGCTGGCAGGTAAACAAAATGCAGGTGCGACTGCACTTTCGAGCTCTTTTTCCATCCAATTTCTCTCCCCGTGGTTCACTTAGCCGCTAAGCTGCAAACCAATTCAGCCGTTTATCTGCGGAACTGATCGATCAACGACTGCATTTCCTCTTCTGCTAAATCTAAATCGAGATGTACACCCGCAGTTTCGGACGCACCAAGCATAGTTTCATGAAAAGCCGGGCGTTCCTCCCGGTAGATGACCCCTGTGCAGACAGATTCTACTTCATGGACACGCCGCAGGGCATCCATGCGGTTCGTTGGATCAAAACTCTCATCCTCGTCCATATTGACAATATGTTCTTTAAACCAATCATAAGTGTTTACTTTATTAAATGTAACACACGGAGAAAACACATTGATTAAACTAAAACCCTTGTGTTTTATCCCTTGTTCAAAAATGCTTACCATCTGTTTGACATTGCCAGAAAACGCCTGCGCCACAAACGACGATCCGGTTACAATCGCCATCTCTACTGGCCGGATCGGATCCTCCGCTGAACCTTTGGGCGAGGTTTTGGTTTTGAAACCCTTTTGTGAATTTGGGGATAACTTACCAGTGGTTAATCCATAGATATGATTGTCCATAACGATATAAGTGATATCGATATTCCGCCGCATAGCGTGCAGGCTGTGTCCAAGACCAATCCCGTACCCATCCCCGTCTCCGCCGGCCGCAATTACTACTAATTCCTGGTTGGCCAGCTTAATGCCAGTAGCCGTTGGAATGGAGCGTCCGTGCAGACTATGAAACCCATAACCGCCAAAATGCTGTGCAATTTTCCCTGCACACCCAATGCCCGATACGCAGCAAACCTGCTCAGGCTCAAGTCCCAGACCGACACAGGCCTGCTGCATCGCTGCCAGGACCGTATAATCCCCGCATCCGGGACACCAGGTAGGTTTATCATATTTGAAATCGATAACTTTTGCCATAACCAATCACTACCCCCTGACAGTTGTTGTGATGTCTCGTACAGTAAACGGATTGCCATTATATTTTAGAATCGCTTCCACTTTATCGACCATGCCCACATTTTGCTGCAGCATTTGGGCCAATTGTCCAGTTTTATTATTTTCGATCACAAAGATTTGCTTGGTATGGGCTAAGATTTTCCGCACAGCTTCTGTGGGGAAGGGATATACGCAGCCAATCTGTAAATGTCCAATGGAATACGTGCTGCTTAGCTCTGCAAATGCCTCTGCAATCTGAGCTGTTGTCGAACCAAATCCGACCAGCACGACGTCCGGCTGCTCAGGCCCTTTGTAGCTCACGTGTTCACCGCCATTAAACGTGTCCAATTTCCGAAAACGCTTGTCCATTTGAGCGACTCGTCCGTCAGTATCTTCAATTTCCAAACCAGTGTCATCATGCTCGTTGGATAATGCGCAAAATCGCCCGTGCGGCATGCCGGGAAACGGCCTGGGCGAAATGCCTGATTCAGTAACTGCGTAACGTGGGTAGGTCTTCTGTCCCCGTTGATCCAGTTCCTCTTGGGTGACCACAGCGCCGCGATCAATCACTACACGGCTCATATCCAAATCATCTACAGATTGTTTAGACATGCCCAGATAAAGATCGGACGTGACGATCACGGGACATTGGTAGCGTTCTGCCAGATTGAATGCATCGATCATATAGTAGAAACATTCCTCGATGGTAGTGGGTGCTAACACAATACGCGGCATTTCTCCATGTGAGCCATAAGTGGCCTGATTGATGTCCGATTGTTCGGTCTTGGTAGGCAGACCTGTGGAAGGGCCGCCGCGCATCACATCCACGATGACCAAAGGAGTTTCTGAAATCCCTGCCAGACCCAATGCTTCCATCATCAGCGAAAACCCAGGCCCAGATGTGGACGTCATCGCTCGGACGCCAGCGTAATTCGCGCCAATTGCCATGATGCAGGCCGCGATTTCATCCTCCGCTTGGACGATTTTGCCTCCGTAATTTGGCATGTTTTCCAGCAGCCAATATAAAATTTCAGTTGCGGGCGTAATCGGGTATGCGGCCAAAAACCGACAGCCTGCCAAGAGCGCGCCGAGGCCCACCGCTTCATTGCCTGTCATTAGAAGATGAGGTCGATCCACTTGTGGCGCGGTCGGAAGTTGGAACATTTCATCCGCAAAATGTTCCTTCATGTAGTCATATCCCTGCTGAATCGCCTTGATATTGCGTTCAATCAGGTCTTTGCCTTTTGAGCCAAACTTCTCTTCAACGACTTCAAAGAACGGCTGCAATTCCAGGTTAAGCAAGCGGCAGGAAGCGCCTGCTGCCACCATGTTTTTAATAATCACATTGCCAAGCTCCTTCGCAATGCCCGTCAGAGGAACAGGACAAAGCCGGACGGCAGATCCTTCCGGCAGCTCAGCCTGAAATTTATCATCGTAAATAATCACACCATCGGCGTTCATCTCTCGCAGATTCTCGTTGATTGACAATTGGTCAAATGCGACCAACACCTGCAAGTCATCTCCGTGGTATCTGACTGGTTCTGATGAAATACGAATCTTGTAATTGGTATGACCGCCTTTGATCAAAGACATGAAGTGCCGATATGCGAAAATATAATAACCAATCCGATTCAGTGTAGTAGCCAGGATCTCCCCCGTAGAGTCAATCCCTTCCCCTTGTGCCCCGCCTACTTTCCAGGTCAACTGTTTGTTCATATGCACACCCCTAACAATAGAGTTTCTTAGGTAGTATGTCCCAGCCGTGTCCAAACAAAACTGCATTAAGAAAAACACACGCTCCTTTCTTGCTCCGGTTGCAGGCAAAAGTGGCGTCGAAAGCGTGTGTTTTTTCTTAGTCGATTATTCCATTCTTTCTTGCGACATCCGCATCCAACTGGCTGTCCAACGTCGCATCATGCTGGGGATGCATGAAAGGAAAACCCAGCACCTGTTCATAGTGTTCACGAAATTCCAGGTTGTTCTCTGCATCGTTGTCATCGATACGGTCATCCATCGACGCATCGCCGCCCAGCGGTGATACATTCTCGAATTCTTCGCCCAGTCTGAGTTGTTTTTGATTATGAAATTTGCTGTCTTGACGCGAACCTACCAGTTCATGTTTCCCGACTTCATGTCTCTTCATGTTTGCACCCCCCTGCGCTTACTATTTCCGTACAGAAGGAGGGGCATTCATTTGTTACTCGACCACCACACGCACCAATTCCAACGTAGGATCGTCTGGTCCTTGCACCGGCAAGCCAGCATTCACATTTTCCCGAATATAGTCGATACTCTCCTGAGTCACCACTTCGCCAGGCAGTAAAATAGGAATTCCCGGCGGATAAACCATCACCAGTTCGGCAAACGTACGCCCAATCGCAGATGAAAACGGAACAATTTCAGTTTTTGAGTAGAATGCTTCGCGCGGGCTCATGCGCAGTTCAGGCATTTGTGGAGGCAGATGCACCTTAAATGCGGTCTCCTGCTGGTGCTGAAACCGTTCGGACAAGGAGCGCAAGGCACCCAGCAGAATATCAACATCATTTTCTTTGTCGCCAAACGTGATGATACAGAGGATATTGGCCAAGTCGGACAGTTCAACCTCTATATTAAAATCATTGCGCAGCATGCGCTCAGCATCATGTCCAGTGATCCCGAGACCTTTTACGGAGATCGTAAGTTTTAAAGGGTCCAGTGCTACCCGCGCTGAAGAGTTGAGCACTTCTGTGCCCATGCAGACCAACCCAGGCATGCGATTGATCTCTGCCCGGGCACGATTTGCCAGGTCAATTGCGCGATCCAACAGCTCATGTCCGTTTAACGCCAGATTTTTCCTCGCCACATCTAAAGACGCCAGCAATAAGTAAGAAGTAGATGTAGTATGCAGCATGGAAAGAATCGCATGCACATGCTCAGCGTTCACATAATCGGAGCGAACATTGAGCACTGAGGATTGTGTCATGGATCCCCCCATTTTATGAACCGAAGTAGCCGCGAGGTCTGCGCCCGCCTGCATGGCGGACATCGGCAGCCCCGGATGAAACGGTAAATGCACACCATGTGCTTCGTCTACAATAACGGGGATCTGTTTGGAATGCGCCAGCTCGATTATTCTAGGCAGATCGCAGGTGACACCGTAATAAGTAGGATTAATCAACAACACTGCTTTCGTGTCCGGGTGCTGCTCCAGCATAGCGGCAACGGTCTCATAGCAAACGCCATGCGTGATCCCCCAATTTTCATCCACGTCAGGCTGCATGAAGACTGGATATGCACCAGACAAAATGATCGAAGACACAAACGATTTATGGATATTGCGCGGCAGCAGCAGCTTATCGCCCGGTCCTGCCACCGACATGATCATCGTCATGATTGCTCCAGTTGTACCTTGCACCGAAAAGAAGGTTCGATCAGCCAAAAACGCTTCGGCTGCCAGTTCCTGAGCCTCCCGAATGATGCCGATTGGATGATGCAAATCATCCAGTGGTGCAATATTAATTAAATCGATAGACAGCGCGTTCGCTCCAATAAACTCCCGAAATTCATTGGGCAATCCAGCCCCTTTTTTATGTGCCGGGATATGAAACTGGATTGGATTTCGCCCCGCGTGTTCAACTAATGCTGTAAAAAGTGGTGTGTTTGCTTGCCGTTCTCGATACAACGCTTTTCCTCCTGCTCCGCTATAATACAAACAGTGACTGAACCCCTGGCTGCGCGCATGCCCATAGTTCTCCACCGCGAAACTGTTTCAGAAATTCCCCCAGCCGAGTTCGATCTGCGTCAGGCAGAATCTCCAATTCCAGTTTTCCTTTCATCGCATGATCCATTTTGTTCACCAACTCCGGCATACTCTTGTATCCCACAGCTGCTTCACGGTTCACGATCAATTGAGAGGCGCAAACCCCGTTGTATCCCATGCCCGCTTCAGCACGCTTCAAAGTAACCCACACAACAAAAATACGCTCACCACCCGCCACCTCTTCCGGCGATCGGGCAGTGAATTGAATTCCTCTTTCGACGCGGCTTTTGCCGTGAATTGCTCCATTATCCAAGAAAATGTCGTCTCCGGTCAAGATGACAGCCGATAACGCAGCAAAATCATCAGGTGTACCATGTTTATTTACTCCAGTAAGTGATAGTTTTTCCAAATCTATCTACTCCTTCTCCTGTATTGTGATGGATAATTTTCCAGAATCCTCCTGCCCTGCAAAACGCATGACTGCATGCCCTTAGATACATCTTATGTTTCGAAGGTAACTGAAGGAGGTGTACATAAGTGAAGAAATGGTTAACTGCAATGTTAGCTGTATTCGTGCTGGTCGGTTGGTTTCCTACTGGTGCTATCTATGCAGCCAAGACGCCTGTACACACTGTACAGAATACTCCCTTACCTAAGATAGTAAGGGTTGGAATCAGAGAAAACAACTGGTCTGGACAGCCCGACCCGCGCGGGCGGATTATCGCTGTTCAATATTATGATTTTGAACGTTATGCCAAAGATGTACTGCCAAACGAATGGAGCCCGTCCTGGAACACAGATTCCTTACGTGCAGGCGCCATGGCCATCAAGATGTTTTCCTGGTACCACACGCTGCACCCCTTCACAGTTCAAGGACAAACATTTGATGTGGACAACACAGTGAACTTCCAGGTCTTCCGAGATTTGACTGACCAACCTCAAACTAATACTGCGGTTGAATCGGTTCGCGGTTTGGCTTATGTCAAACGCGGCACTGGTGAAATTGTCGAATTGAACTACCGTGCCGGCAAAGAGGGATCCGCCAACTGGCAGTATCGTAATTTCCAGAAAATGGCGCAATGGGGATCCCAGTATCTCGCGGAGAATGGCTACAGCTACGAGAGGATTCTCCAATTCTACTATTACAATCGCGACTTGGCGAGAACCAGACAATAACAAATTGAAAGGAGGGAATTTATATTGAAAAAGGACATGAGTTGGAAATCTTTTGGTTTGTCGTGCCTGGCAATGGCTGCCCTGGTTTTCGTTACGGAAACAGCCGCTATTTATCCGCATTCTTTTGCAGCAGGCTCCAAGATTGCGGCAGAAACTCCGCCAGCCGCAGCGGGTGAGCAATTAGCACCGGAAGATGTGCCGCCCCCCATCACCGAACAGCAGCTGCCGGCTAAACTGCGCGAAGAGAAACCTATCCGCCCAGAGTACAAACCGATCACAGACCCTGCAGCTAAAACTGCGAAACTACAGGTGACTGTCATCGACGGGCGCACCAAAAAGCCGATTCCAAACGCTGATGTAGTCGTAGTGGAAACGGGTGACCGCACCAGAACAGATGCAAACGGGCAGACACCAATGATGAATGAGCCAGTGCCTCGCGATGAAGTGGGGCGACGGTTACTAAACCGTTTGCATGGGCAATTAGCTGTGATTTCCTACGTGAACGGGTACCGCGATTCGATCACTATCGGCGTCAGAATGCATGAAGGTCAGATTACACGCACAACGGTATGGCAATATAAAATCATCACGGATGCTACTGGTAAATTAAGGGTAGAGCCTGTGCTTTACCAAGTGCCTTACCATCGCTTGTATTTGCTGCAGCTCGCAGACGCGTTTCGTGCCAGCCCTGACGAAGGGGAAGGAACAGAACGTCCCGACCGATAAGGGAAAAGTCGCGTCGAAAGGAACGAATATTTTTTCCGACTACTGAAGGTAAAGAAAGTTCAAGAAAACCGGCAAGGTATACGCCTGCCGGTTGTTTGCACCTACCGTATGAGTGCTTCTGCTATGATCCACAGCCCGAGCACACCAAGCACGATCCCAGCCAGCTTTTCCGCCCATTCGCCGAGAAACGGCTTGAGTTTCTTGCCAAACGTCAGTCCAGCATACGTGAACACAAATGCCTGCAGTGCAATCAGGATGATCGTAAGCCCGACAGGTACCCCAATCAGTCCAATGGAGAAGCCAACCGCCAATTCATCGACACTAATGCTTAGCGCTGTCAAAATCAGTGTCCAGCCAATCAAATTCCGCTCGAGTTTCTCTTCCGCTTCGTCTTCATCCTCGAAAAAAATCAGCCAGACTGCAACAGCAAGCAATGCCACGCCGCCGATAATCGCAGCCCAATGACCAATGAATGCTCCAGCCACTTTACCGATTAAAAGACCCACTAGCGGCATCAAAGCTTCTGCACAAGCGAAAACTGTGGCTATGTATAATGCCACATTTTTTGAAGGCGCTTGTTTCTGGTCACCCGTTTGCACGAACCCGCCCTGATCCACCAGTTTCACCTGGGCTTTGGCGTTGACGATTCCTAGTGAGATAGCCATCATCAGTGTGTCCAT
>JAQBPP010000404.1 GCA_028287455.1 Bacilli bacterium
CTCCTGGTCGCACCACCAGGCATAGGCCTCGTCATGGCAGGCCAGCGCTTCTCGCAACAGCGCCGTGTCATGTTGCTGACAGGCGATCGTCGCCATGGCCACGGCGACGGCGCTCGCTGCGATGCCGGATGTATCAGCCACGGCACGCCACGCGCGAATGCTTGTCGCCAGCTCGCGGACGATTGCGAGGACTTTAGCAGGCTCCCAATGCTGCGCTTGCAAGTGCGCCACGATCGCCGGCTTGTGTTCGCGGAGCATGGCGCGCAGATCATCGGTCATCGCTGACCGCGGGCCCGCACTCGGCGTTTCGCCATCATCGGCGAGCGAAAGGATAACGCCGGCAGAAGCACAGGCAGCCAAAATTGGGTCTAACACGGTCAAACCCACCTTGGTGTACCTTTTGTACCTTTATGTACCTTTTCTATACCCCGTGTGAAACTGGCAGACACATTTCGTAGGGGTAGGGGAAAAGGTCCACCAGGTACACCAAGGTACACCAAAATCCGCTTTTTCATGTCAAAATGACTCCATTTCATGCGGACTGACGATCTCAACTGCTTGTTTGGCGGTCGGACGCAACTGCCACACCGCGATTTTCTTCTCCGTCCCGCAGTGCTGAATCAGGAAATCGTCAATAATCCGATCTCGCTGGCGTGCCAATTGCATGCCGAAGCTTGTACGCTGTGCCCGTTCTGTAGTCGCTCTACCGAACGAGAGCGCGTCAACCGTCTCGGCAAGCGTGAACAGATCGCGTACGCCTACCTTGGCATCCTCGTACTTGTCCCACCAGAGCCCGATGAACTGGCGCCATGCCGTGCCTTGCGGATCTGAGAGCTCGTAGATTTCGCTGAGGTTCGTGAGGAATCCCGGCACGCCGGCAGCTGCTAACACACCGCCTATTGCTGTTGCCCATTGCTCATAGGAGCCCAAGCGTTCAGTGGCCGGTTTTCGCCCGGCACAGATCCAGGCACGTAGCAACGTCAGCGCGCACCATATGAGCTCGCCGCGGTGCTGGGCGGCCCAGGTGCGCAAATCGTCGTGCTTGAACTCCTTGCGGTCCCAGGGCCGATCCTGTCGAGGGTCGATGCGAATGCGCACACAGCGGCGCGCGATCTCGGTGGACATGGTGGGGTTATTCGCCGTAGCAACCCAGATGCACCGCACCGGGTAGTGGACCATGTCCGATGAGCCGAGCTTGCGATCGGACCACACGCGCGCCGTCAGAGCGCTGGCCAGCGCGTCGGAGTCCAGCGTGTTGGCGATGTTGTCGAGCAGGATCACCGGCATGCCGTCCCGGAATTGCGCGGTAATGCGCTTGCGCTGTTCGTCGGGATCGCGCGCATCGGTAATCACGCCGATGCGATGCCCCACGGCCGGGTGCAACAGCACGTCGGCGAGCAGCCCTTTGCCGCTGCCGGGCGTCGGGGCTTCGATCAGGTGAAGCGGCGTGGCACCGTCGATGCTGTCACGGAGATAGGGCAGCAAGAACAGCGCGAGCGCGTGCGCCTTGTCGGCCAGACCGGCAAAGGCGAAATCGCTGAGTAGCTCGTCAAAGATCATGGAACAGGCACGCGCGACGTCGGTCGAGCTGGGAATGTCCGCAACCGCTGGCACATGCAGGTTCGGCGCCGGCACATACATCAGGCGACTGGCAGGGTCATAGCCGGGTGTGTCGAGTATCGTGCCGTCGAGTCGAAGTACCGGCACTTCGATAATGCCGTCGAGCTCGGGTAAGTCCCAGCACGATTCGGCCAACATCGCCTGCAGCAGCGTGTCCGAGGCATCGGTTTTTACATGCTTCTTGGTGCGCGAATCGAAGCGATAGAGATCCGCGCAGGCGGACAAGCGCGTACGCAGGCTATGGACGGTGTAGGGCTCCGGCGTCAGGCCGTTGCGTGTGGCTACCACGCGGATGAGTGAACGGCCCTGGACGAACACCACCGGCTCCGGCTCGTTGACCTCGGCGAGCGCGGCCCGGGCTTCAGCAACATTGGTCCGTATCCATTTATTGCTGAGATTGATGCGGATCCGATCTTCTGCAGGCTCGGGCGTGTCTTCGGCTTCTTCGTCATCCTCGAGCACCTCGCCGGTGGATGTGTCGACGCGCCGGCCGCGCGAGATCAGCACCGGGGGCAATTGTGGCGTGTAGCCGCCCGCGGTGATGCGCAGGGCCTCGCGGATGGTCTTGTCGCCGTAGGTGATCTTGCCGCGCCGGCTGTCCCACTTGTCGCGCATCAGGCCCGAGCGGCGGAAGAGGCGGTCCATCTGCTCGGGGTTGCTGTTCGTCCACCAGGCCAGATGATTGCAGAGCGCCATGTCAGCGCTGGAGTCGTTGTCACCGTGGGTGCTGGTGTCGCCGGCCCATAGCGCGCGGAACGCCCCGCCGTTGGTTGCGTTCGAGGCTTTATCGATTACCTCGTCATCCGAGAGCGTGAACGCCCGTGGAGGCGAAGACACTATGGGCGCATCCGGGATATTGCTGGAGCTGGCGTCAAGCACTTCCCACAGCTCGTGCAGCGCGCCGTTGACCGGCTGGGGCGTCTCGGGGTAGTCCGTGAGCCGTTGCCCGGTCACCGTGAAGAAGCGTTCCCGGTCATAGAGCTCGTAGGGCAAGGATTTGGGGTTCTTGCCCTCGCCGGGCAGCACGCCGAAGCCGATAGCGTGGATGCCGGTTTCGGACTGGGATACTTCGGCATAGGTGTTGAGCCGGTCAAGCCATGCGCGTGCTTCGGGCTGAATCTCCCCGGTCTCGGCGTCGCGCATGTGGTCGGCATCGAAGCCGAACACGCCGCCGCCGGCCGCGAACACGAAGCCAATGCCCGAGTACGCATTGTCCGCGTCCTCGTAGGCTTCACAGGCAGCCTCGAAGGAGCTCCAGGTCGCGGGGTCGGTGGTGCTGGCGCGCAAGCCGGTGCGTGTGTTGTACGGGACCTTGTTCGGCTTACCCTCACGCATGATGACGCGCCAGTTCACCCATTGCGGGAGCCGGCGCAACTCCTCCGGTATCTGGCCAATCTGAACGGGCAGTGTGGTCACGAGGCCACCTTGAACAGCTCGAGCTGCGCCGGCGTCGTGTCCCGTGCGTCCAAGCGCGCTTCTGCCTCGGCTTTCACCTCACGCAGATGGGACACGTTCTCGGCGAGCTGGCGCCAGAAGTGATACGCGGCGTCGGACGGCACTTCCGGGCGTGCGGATTTCTTGTGCGGGACTCGCCTGGTCTCCGGCGTGAGCGGCGGCGCGATGAGCGCGCGGCTCATGAGCCGGCCTCGTCAGGAGAAAACAGCATTGGCGCCTGCTTTGGTTGCAGTAGCGCGGCGCGCCATTTAGCCCGGTACTCCGGCAGTGCGACAAGGTACGTATATTGTCGTTGCGTCAAGCCGCTAGCGTGGAATTCATCTCGCCCTTGTCCGAACAGATTATTCCACGCGGCCGAATCCACGCTGACTACCTGCGACGGCAAGCCGATCGGTGATTGCAATGCGGAGAGTTTGATACCCCACAAGTGCAGCGGCACACCCGGGAGTTCCTCGGATACGGCGGCAACCACCGCATGGATCATGTGGACACTGGCGCGCCGGCAGAGTGTGCCGATGCCAACCCGCCAGGCTGATTCCGGCCCATAGTGTTCCTGCATCTGCTGAACCACAGGGCGCAGCTCACGCGCATGGCGGCGGTAGTCAGCCACGGTCCAGCCCTGCACTGTCGGCACCCACGCCCAGGGCGTGTCTCGATAGACGTGCCAGAAGTGCCACGCCATATCCGTGGTACGTTTTTGCCGCAATCGCACCACGCCTGACCGTCCGGAGGTAATCTCATCCTCACAGCAATAGTCCATCGTCGCGGCCCATTGCGGGTTGAATGTACGCAGCCATGCCACGTACTGCTCCGGCGTGTAACGGTAGTCGCCCCAGCGCAACGTTGCGACGAAACCACCGCAATCAGCGGCAAGTTCGGTGAGCTGGGCAGGCAAGTTTGGCGCGCGTAGACCCGTGCGCGCCCATGAACTGGCGGGCAGCATCATCGGCCCGGGCGGCATGTATGATCGCACGCTTGAGGCGTCGATCGTGGCGTAGAACTTCATGCCGCCACCGCTTCCGGCACAGCGTGGAAGTACTCGAGGTGCACGGCGTCATGCAGGCTGCAGTAGTAAGCCGGCTTCTCGCAATGTGGGCAGGGCGTGACGACCTCGCTCGTGCACGGCTCGTACTTGTAGACCCAATACCCGCCGTCGTCATAAAGCGCAGATTCGCGCCAGACGAGCGAGACGACATGCTGGCAGCGCGGGGGGACGTCGGGCAGCTGCTCGGTCATATACGGACTCCG
>JAQBPP010000034.1 GCA_028287455.1 Bacilli bacterium
CCGAACGCCCCTTCATAAAATTCCAACAGGATCGGCCAAACTTGATCTTCCGTTAATCCAGTATTGGTTAAAAAGACTTCACGAAATACCTGTTCGTTTGTCTTGTCCACATTATTCGACTGAATCATGGCGTTTGTGGCTGACCATAAGTGTTTGGCCAGCTGATGCTCATCCTGTAAATGCGACAACAATGGCAGCAGCTTCCCCAAATATTCCCGCGTAAAATAGTCTTGGTTGAGCGGTAATAAAGTTCCATCCAGGTCAAATAACAGAGTTTGGAGCATAACGACGCCTCGCTTAACGTAATTTCGGAAAATCCAGCTGCCGTAAAGCCTCGAATGCCACAATCGCCACTGCATTCGATAAATTTAAAGAACGAGCATCATTTAGAATTGGAATGCGGATCACTCGCTCTGGATGTGCTTGCAAGAGCGACAGGGGGAGGCCTTTGGTTTCTTTGCCAAACAAAAGGAAATCGTCCACCTGGTAGCATACTTCGCTGTAACGCTGAGTTCCTTTGGTCGAGGAATACCAGAACCGACCGTTAGGATAAGCCTCAAACAGTTTGTCCAAATTCTCGTGGTAATGAAGATCGAGCAAATGCCAGTAGTCAAGCCCTGCACGTTTCAACCTGGCATCGTCAGTCGAAAAGCCGAGCGGCTTCACCAAATGCAGCGAGATGCCTGCAGCAGCGCAGGTACGGGAGATATTCCCAGTATTTGCCGGAATTTCCGGTTCAACCAACACGATATGCATGATGTCATCCTTCCAGCGAAAACGAGTGGTACAAGGGCCATGAACGCCATGGCCCACTCCTCTTATCCTACACTATAACGTTATGTGAAAGAAACTGTACTGCGTGTTTTCCGTATAGGCATAGCTGTCCTGATAAGCCCAATACCTGTGGCGGGAATCAACCGTATGAGCGTTCACAAGCGGATATCCCCGCCCATCAAACCCTGTCACCACTGTATTATGCTGCCAGCGGCTGTTTCCATCCCAGTCGTAACAGATGACATCCCCCACTTCCAGTGTGCGCGGATCCGCCACCTTTTGTGTATGAGCCGATCGTTCCAAAAACTGTTTCAACGCATGGGCCACCGCCCAACTGTAGCTCCAGTTATCACCTCGGCCGCCGCGCTGGCGGTACCACCAACCCTTGGAACGGGACTTCGACCACTCCATCGGGAAACCCCCTGCATGCATCACTTGGGAAGCATAATTGGTGCAATCTACTTCGAATCGCTTAAACGCTGGATTCCCCTCATGCCAATACAACTCCGCATACTGAAACGCTTTTAATCGATCGTAAGGGACGCGCCAATTCGTCGTGGTCAAGGAGAGTTCGGGTTCCACCTTTAGCAATTCAGGCTCACCACCTAAAACCAGATACTCGTCTGACCAATAACTGTCAACCACTTTGAGCAGGTCAGAGTGTGGTTGAAGCTGAATGCGCAGTGTGCCAAGGAATGTCCTTTCTTCTTCCTGCAAGTCCATTTGATCTCGATAAAGCCAGCGAACGCTGTCATACACCTCCACTTCGGCGTCATCAAACTGATCACTGAGCCAATTCACTACGCCGACTCCGCAGTCGGACGATGCAGATACATAGTGGATACCGCGCTCTTCCCCCGCACGCTTCCACCGCTCTCGGGTCTCCAAAAAGTTCTCAATTTGCGCATCAGACGCCATTTTTTGCAGTTTATCATCCGGTTGAATCCATCCCCGATTGCGTGCGGATAAAAACGAGCGGACGACCTGGCGGACTGCCTGTTCACGATTTTCCGACATGCCAATCCCGATCCCCTTTCCAGAATGAAACTTACACGTTACTATCTATGCATAAGGAAGCTTGACTTAGTAAGGGGATGAATCGAAAATGTTAGTGTATGACCGAAACACAGAGACTGTGCAATCTGTAGAAACGAGACCACCTGCAGCGCATGAAGTGGTTTGGCTGCGTCTGCTCGCTCCTGCGGCTGAAGAGGTCATCCGGGTAG
Source organism: Bacilli bacterium (assembly GCA_028287455.1). Taxonomy (GTDB): domain Bacteria; phylum Bacillota; class Bacilli; order Tumebacillales; family JAQBPP01; genus JAQBPP01. Next base: position 2,001 of record JAQBPP010000034.1, read on the forward strand.
TGGGAGAAATGTTCAAGTGCCATCATTTGGTTGTGGAAGATTGCATCAAGCATAATCAGCGTCCGAAACTGGATTCCTACCACGACCATGCGATGCTTGCTTTTTTCCATTTGCATGAAGATTTATCCACCACAGAGCTTGAGATCATCATGGGGAGCAATTTCATCATCACGGTCGCAGCAGAAGAAGTGCCTTACATTAATGAACTGCACAGCACTTTTTTGGATTTCCCGGAACGGATGGAGCACCCCGGCCGTATTCTCTATTACTTGCTGGACAACGGGGTCGATGAGTATTTGCGTGTAGTGGACCTGCTGGAAAACGAAATTGAGACGATGGAACAAGCGATTTACAATAATCCTCACATTGCAATTGGCACAAAGGTGTTTGATCTCAAGCGCAAACTCCACCGCGTGCGCAAATTGTTTTCAGATGAACGAAATGTCATCAGCGCGGTAACACACCAACAATTCCCGTATGTGCGGGAAGAAGCAAATGTGTATTTTATGGATGTGTTTGATCATCTCAACCGGGTCATTGACTCCACCGATATGTTCCGAGAATCGTTAACCGGACTATTGGACTTGCAGATGTCGATGAAGGCCGACCGCATGAACGAGATTATGAAAACATTGACCATTGTGTCGACGTTTTTTCTGCCACTTTCATTTATTGCAGGTCTTTATGGTATGAATGTCAAAGGAGTACCAGAATATAACTGGGAGCACGGTTATGCCTTTGTATGGGGAGTGATCCTGCTCGTTTCAGGGTTTATGGTATGGTACTTTAGAAGGAAAAAGTGGATCTAATCAAAGTGGATTTTATCAATTTTAGTTTGAGGTGAGGTGAGTTCATGACGCTTGATAAGAAAACAATCGTAGTCATGGGGGGCGACCAGACAGGTCAAGAGCTGCTGGAGGAAGCCCTGCGTGTACTCGATCCAAGAGTGACCGGTTTTGCGCTGGACTTTGAACGCTTCGATTTATCGCTCGAAAACCGGAGGGCCACCCAAAATGCGGTGGTTCATGAGGCTGCAGCAGCGATGAGAACAACTGGACTGGGCATCAAAGCGGCCACGATTACGCCCGAAATCTCAGGGGATGTAGGTTCGCCGAACGCGCTTCTGCGCAAAGGAATTGATGGCACAGTCATCATCCGCACCGGTCGACGGATTCCCGGGGTCAACCCGCTTCCAGGAGTACATGCCCCGATTTCTGTCGTTCGCATGGCTGTCGATGATGCTTATGGCGCCAAAGAATGGCGTGAGGGCGAAGGGGAAGATGAGACCGCTTACCGAACAGAAAAGATTTCGCGCAAGATTTGCCGGGCTGTGGCAGAATTTTCATTCATCCAGGCGCGCAGGGTAAAAGCCAAAGTATTTGGCGGTCCGAAATTCACCGTCTCGCCTATTTATGAAGGAATGTTAAAAGAGGAAATGGATCGCGCCGCCAAAGCTTATGCAGACGTCAGGTACGATCCCCAGTTGATTGACGCTACATACGCATTGTTATTGAACACAACCGGTGAACCTTTGGTGATACCGGCATTAAACCGGGACGGCGACTGCCTAAGCGATTTGGTGCTGCAAATGTTTGGCTCCATTGCCGGAGCAGAATCTCTGCTGCTGTCAGTCGACGACACGTATCGGCCGAAGACAGTAATGGCTGAGGCACCGCATGGTACTGCCCCTTCCTTGCAAGGCAAAAATGTGGCCAATCCAATGGCCATGATTTTAGCTGGAGCAGCACTGCTTGCTTATTGCAAGGAAAAACAGGCGGAACTGGCTTCCAGAGCGATTTATGAATCGACGTTCGAAGCGATACTGGAAGGTTTTCGAACGGCAGACCTTGGCGGAAACAGCACCACAACCGGTTTTACCGACGAAGTGATCCGGCGAACCCAAATGAAACTCGAAGTCTGGGCAACCCTTTCCTAAGGGCTGCCTTTTTCACCTTTTAGCAGGACATTTTTTCAAATTCCGATCGAATAATCAGTGCCTTGTTTGCCTTTCAGCCAAGCAGTAATCACAAGCAAGAATCCCAATGAGCCGATTACTCGCGCCACGCTAAGCGTCGTCATCGTGGACCAATAGGGCAGCAGCTCAAACAGCTTCATTCCGACTATCGGCGCCACAATCGCTGAGACTTGACACAAACTGGTATAAATGGCAATCGCACGCTGTCTGGCCTGCTCTGGAACAATTTCCAGCAAGCGATTAAATACGGACTGGTTAAAGCCCGCCGTCACAATTCCTCCAACGAAGTCGTAGATCGAAGGCCACAGCATTGTGGGCGCGTAGATCCACAGCAGCGGGGTTAAAGCCAGACTCAGGGCGCAGACAAAAATGGTAAACGCATTGCCTTTGCGGTCGGCATATCTGGCAAATAAAGGGAATCCAAGCAACGAACCCAATCCGCCCGCCACTGTATCGATACTGATCCAGGTGTTGCTCGCATGCAGAAGATCTACTTTCACTTTCAAGTAGATGGGCCAGGCCGCCTGCCAGGTGAAAATGAAGACAACTGCACTCGCACAAAACAAATAGAAGGGTCGACCTGCATTAATTTTCCAGCCGTCCGCAAATTGACGCCAGGCCGCAGGTTTGGATGGCGGCGGGCCCCCTTTGGCTGCGTGAAAGCTTGTTTCTTCCGGCAATTGTTCCACAGGCTCTTCCTCGCTGGGAATGCGCAAACGAATAAAAAACCACGTTTCAGCAAGCGCCGCCAGAAATCCAATTGTATAGGCTGCCTGATAGTTTAGTGGATAGGCGATTCGATCAATCGCCAATCCGGCGATCAGAGTGACTAACATGCCAAATGCACCCGCCCAGATATTGCGCTGAGCAAACACCCGGTTGCGGTACTTCTTCGGGATGATTTCCCCCATCATCGATTGCCAGGACACACTGATGACAGAAGAAGTTGCTGTGTACACGCCAACCAAACAAATGAGGGTACCCAGTTGTTCACCCGGCAGCCAGGGTACCATCGCCATTAACAGGTAACAAATTCTGCTGAACAGTAAAATTCCTGCCACAATGTTCTTCTGCTTGCGGAAACGTTCAATTATAAACGCCGCGGGAAACGTTGCAATAATCGTAAACAGTGCCGGGATCGATGACAGCAGCGCAAACTGTGTATTGCTTGCACCCATGCGCGCGGCCATTACACCTGTGAATGGCAATACAAAATTGTAGCCGATTGACCAGGCGATTCCATTGTACAGGTTTGCTCTGACATTATGCCGCAGCACCCGGTATTTGGATTCCACACATTTCCCTACTTTCCAAACTTTCTTACCTTAGGCAGTATAACAGGAGCGAGCATTAAGGTACATGAAACTATTGTTGGCAATTGACAAGCACTTACAGGGGCCTGCTGCTCATAATCTGTACTACCCTCAGTGGTAAAACTGATGAATGGAGGGGAGACTGCCATGGCAACACCTACCTGGAGCCAATTCTTGGGTCGTGTCGTCAAAGAATTCATGACACCACCCGCATTTATTCAACCCGGGAAACAGACACAGGCTTCGACAGACAAAAAAAAAACAGTTAAAAATGATGACGATGCTCCAGTCGTCCAGAAACAATTCGCTCCCGTCAAACGTCCAAAGCGCGTGGTGACGACCGATCAGAACCTCGCTAAACCGCCTGTTGTAACCTCAGCTACCGTAGTACGATCGGCCACTTTCGGCATCCCGGAAGAAGTATTGGAAAGTTTCCAAATCAAGGCTTATAAATTGGAACCGATTGGCTCATTGGTGCGAGCCCGTACACAGGCGGGAACTTATTTGCTCAAAAGAACTGATTTGCCAAATGATCGGATCCTGTTTATGGATCAGGCCCTGCAATTTGCGGCGCAAAATCATTTCACGAAAGCGGCGCAGTTTGTGCATACCCGCAAAGGACAACCATTTACTACACATAAAGGCATCAATTATTACTGCACCAAGTGGATTCATGGATCAGAATGCGATTTTACCTCTTATCCCCAGCTGGAAGAAGCGGCCAAAACACTCGCAGAATTTCACCAGGCGACCGGGGGATTCTCTTCACCCAAGTACTCTCCCGCTCCTGCCTACTCAATCGCAGAGCAGCTGCGCGCCAGACAGCAGAATTTGCGCAAATATGCGCGCCTTGCGCGAACCGGCCGCGCGCCGGGTGAAATTGACCAGTGGGTCCGCACTCAGCTTAGCAGCTATCGCGAACAGGCCAAGCGCGCTGTCGCCATTCTGGAGCTGCCGGAATGTCAGGCTGAAATGACCAAACAGCAGGAACAGCCTGCCCTGTGCCATCTGAATGTTACCTCCCACAACTTGATTTATACTTCAACCCACGAGGTTGAATTACTCGATTTCGACTTAATGACATTCGGTCCGCGCGTGCTGGATATCGGGCATTTGCTAAGGAGAAGTTTGCAGGTGAATAATTGGTCGAAACAGTGCGCAGTCACGCAGTTGGTAGCGGCGAACAACCTAAGTCAGCTGTCGTTTGAGGAGTATTTGATCATTCAAGGGCTGCTTACATTCCCAATCCGTCTTTGGCGAGTGCTCTCCAATTATTATGACAAAGGCGTAAGCGAAGGGGCGATGGAATGGCTGAATTTGATCGAACAGCAAGAGGCAGCCAGGGAAAGCTTCTTGTCTTTATACAGTCAGCAAGTCACCCATTATGAGTAAACGCCCACTGCATTTCGTCTTGAACTGCTGGATCCGTTTCTTTCTCCGCAGCCAGCCTCACTTGTGTGAGCACCTCGCCGGCAAGCCCAGGTCGATCACGGTTCAGCCGCTCCATCATTTGAGCAACCGCCCAAGCGGCAGTTCCGCGCAATTCAGGACGATCATTCGTGAGAAATTCCAGGATACGCGGCACAGCTTCCACCTGCTTTAAGTTGCCTAAAGCGATCAGCGCATTCCGCTTGATTACGTTTACCCCGCGCCAGGCAGCAGCTGTGGCGCCAAACTCATTTTTAAACTCACGGCTCGACAAGCCCAGCAGCGCGGTTAACTCCGGAAAAGCAAGTTCCGGCTCCGGCCGAAATTCTTCCCCTGACGCATTGGCCGCTTGCTTGTTTGATGGGCAGACGACTTGACAGGTGTCGCACCCCCAGATACGCGTTCCCATTTTCGTTCGAAACTCCAGGGGAACGAGCCCTTTCATCTGGGTAATGTAGGACAGACACCTGCTGGAGTCTGTTGTGAATGGATCCACCAATGCACCGGTTGGACAAGCGCGAATGCACAGATCACAATCTCCGCACAGGCTGCCCTCATAAGGTCGGCCGGGTTCGATCAACACGTCAGTTACCAGCTGCCCTAAAAACACCCATGAACCATATTTCTCTGTGATAATCGAGCAGTTTTTGCCAAACCAGCCGATGCCAGCACGCTCGGCAACCGCCCTGTCCACTAAAGGGCCTGTATCAACCGACAAATGGCAAGCGATCGTTCGGCCGAGCTCGTTTTCCATTGCACCGATCAGCAAATTCATCTTATCCCGCAAAACCCGGTGATAGTCCAGTCCCCAGGCGTACTTCGACAACACGCCGCGCACACCTGCCGGCCTGTGCATGCTGGCATGATCCTCCGTATAATAGGCGATGGCAATCGCTAACATGGATTTGGCCCCAGGGACAAGATTTCCCGGATCAATCCGCTCTTCGATCACCGGATGTTCGAAGCCGGATTCAAATCCTTTGTCCCGGTAAGCAGTGAGCACAGGAAGCAATTCAGAAAAAGGCTCAACTGTGGTCACGCCGATCAAATCGATGCCGCACTCAGCACGCATTTTCTCTAGTTGTTCATGAGATAATTCATATTGTGTCTGCAATTGGTTTTGCACCCAAATCTCCTTCTTCCGTACCCGCTATCCTTTCGGGACAGCCTCTCGTGCCAGTTGGTCGCAGCGTTCATTCCACTGAATGCCCGCATGGCCTTTGACCTTGGAAAAATTCACCTGATGATAGCGATAATAATGCAGAAGCTCCTTCCATAACTCCTGATTCGCCACCGGCTCTTTTTTACTGTTGACCCAACCGTTTCGCTCCCAATTGACATACCACTTTTGCTGAAAACAATTAATTAAATACGCAGAGTCACTATATAACGTAACCTCACAAGGTTGCTTAAGCAGTTTCAGACCCTCGATGGCCGCGCGCAGCTCCATCTGCTGATTGGTAGTCACCCGTTCTCCGCCAGAGAGTTCTTTGGTATATTCTCCGTGGAACAGAACCGCCGCCCAGCCGCCAGGTCCTGGGTTGCCGGAACAAGCTCCATCCGTATAAATTTCTACTTGCTTCATTGTGTCTCCTCACTCTTTAACCGATCAGTAGTATAATTCGCCTCAGCTTCACAGGTTAAGTATACCATGAGCAGGCAGGCCGCGAAGAGGGCTTGTGTTCGCCTCTCTATCGGTTATACCATAACACAACTGCCGGAGCCGCTATACACAACAACGCCCATAAGTAAGCGCCGATCGCACCGGAATGGCTGCCTTGTTTTTTTAACCAGCGGCCGAAGTTGATCGTGTAGATGGCTGCTAAAATGGGGATCACCAATTTCAGCAGCAGCATAATGTACTCACTCATCTCCAAAGGCCCCCATTAGCTGGTTTTATTAATTTCTGGCTCCTGCAAGTCTTCGTTGCTTTCCTGGATCGGCGACAAGATCAGACCCGTTCGGCGCATTTTAAAATCGTTCGTTACATCGACCACCGCAGTTTTACATTTCTGACGCCAGGAAAAATTCTCCAGCTCCGCATTGGTTGCAAACTGACTGCGCGCCCTGCGAAACAATCCGAACGGATCCGCTTGGCAGCCGTTTAATACATCGCTGATTATTTTGTCCTGCACGCTCTGCATCGAGGTATTTACCTGTTGTTCAAGCACACGGACATTCGCTGGATTTGTATAATCGGTCCCCGCCTGGTCTCCATACAGATTGCCCTCCATATCCAAATGCACATGGATTCGAATGGGATTTCTATTCAATTCATAACTGATTTTCGGACGGGCAATCCGTGTAATCTCAACGCCCGTATACTTCGTTTTGTCAAAGGGGCTTGTAATCTCAAGCTGGATTCGTTCCAATTCGCCGCGCAAGGCCAGCAGCATGCGGGTCTGCACTCCATCCAGCGTCGCAACCAGTCGATCACCGCGGAAAATGGCAGTGCCAATAAACTCTACTGGATTTCCACCAAGACGCACAACTTGGCCCGCGTCATATTTGGGATTCGCTGCTAGCAGTTTGGGCTGATTTTCCTGCGCGGAAGATTTTTCGTTTGACATCCCTCCAGCGCTTGGACTGCCTTGTCCTCCACCTCCGCCGCCCTTGTCTTTGGCTTTGTCCTGATCGGCCGCCTGTTTCACCTTTTTATTCACTGCCAGGATAGGTACAAACGGATCTTCTCCTGCCGCAGCCAAATTATTTAAAAAATCATGAATCGTACTGCGGGGAACAAAACCCGTTTGACGCCCGATCAGTGCAACATCTTCTGCAAAGCGAACATCCGTCTGCTCGTACACAGGCTTCTCCGTACTCATCACTTCGCTCGCTTTTCCTTTGGCCAATTGCAAGTACGTCGTCTGCCGGAATTCCCGGAAGCGGGATAACCCGCTCAATACATCGTGCACGCCGTCACGGGCCAAGTCTTGTCCAAACACGATGAGTTTGCATTCAACCAGTGACACCCGCCGTTCTACACCTGTATTGACGAGGTTCATCGCTTCCGTTATGGTGTGAGCTCGTACTGTAATCGGTTTGGACCCGGACAGCCCGAGATCCTCTCCCCCGCCGCCTCCGCCTCCGCCCGCTCCGGGTGCACCTCCGCCAAGCTTGCTGGGGACTGCCAGGCGAACCGTAACATCGATCGTATGGTTAGGCCCTTTGTCAAATCCCATTGCCACGATAAACGCCTGATCCTCCAGTTCAATCCGATCGTAGCAGCCAGTCATGCAGAAAAGAGCGAGCATAAGCGGGATACTAAGTAGTGCGGTGCATTTTCTTTTCACGCCGCTTCCCCCCTCTCTTCAGCAGAACAAAGAATAAAACCAACAGAGGTAAACCCACTGTAAACACGATCCCATAACGTTGGAAAATAGTGGCATCCCAGATCAGGGTTTCAGGGTACGACCGCGGAATAAAAGCAATCGCATAAATGACAATGGCTGTTGAGAAAATCAGCGGTCGATAGACAGGCATCCCAAACATCCGCGCGGTCAAATAAGACGATGCCCATAACCCCACCGCCATTTTAGTCACTGCGCATGCCACCCATAAGAAGATATAGATGGCATCCATTCGTTCCATGAATCTGCCCACATTGATAATTCGGGCCAATTGGTAGACTGGAAACGAGAGGTGTACTGATAACTGCGCCGGAAACACAGTCAGACACACTAATTCCACCACTACATAAACAACACCGATGATCACAGTACTCCATAAGCCAGCAAACGCAATGTGCGATTGATCACGCATGGATCCGGCACAAATAATCAGTACTAGGACATTCGGAAAAGCGGAGGTGAACAGCAGCCCGCGAATAAACAATGGACTCCATCCAGGACCCATCCACGGCTGCAAATAATCAACGTTCACCCAGTTGTACATGCCAATGAGCAGCAGAACTAAAAGAATGGCCAGAACCGGCGCCACCAGCCATGACGTGCGCGAGATGGCCTCCAGTCCCGAATGCGCAAAGTAACAAATCAACATCACCAACGGGATGGCTACGAACGAAATGGGCGACCTGGTTAACATGGTGGTCAGAACAGTCTCCGAAACTTGCCGCAATTCATCGCTTGTAATCAGCAAAAAATAAACAATCGCTAAGCTGCTAATGACGGCGGTGATCAGTTTGCCCGCTGCCCGATGCGATATCGACAGCAGATCTTCATTCTTCAGGACCGGCTGCACGATGCGAAGAATGAATACGATTAGAAGCATAATCACTGTGGAGAACAACGGGATCATCCAGGAAGCCTGTGAACCATACTTTACCAATTGCTGCGGGTAACTTAAAAACACATTGGCAGCTCCTGCAATCGACAAGAGCGATGTGCATTCCAGTTTGCCGATATGACCGGCGCGAATAGGAAGACTCATGATTCATCCTCCTCCAACCTTTTTTTGTTGCGTACATCCCAGGCCCGAACGATCTTCTTTTGTAGATATTTCCGAAGTGGACGCAGCGCGTAATGTCTTGTATCAACCTCAAAAACGGGCTGCTGCCAGATCATATCCGCCACTGTATGCCGACCTGGCGAACTCGGCATTAAAATTGGTACTCCAAACGATTTCAACGACACCAAATGCAGAGTAAATGCCAACAAACCTAAGCAAATCCCGTAAAAACCATAGAGTGATGCGGCGACGATAAACAAGAATCGTACTGCGCGGACTGCAAACCCAAAATTGTAGTTTGGCAGCGTAAAAGACGCCAGAGCGGTTACTGCCACGGTAATGACCAGGAT
>JAQBPP010000043.1 GCA_028287455.1 Bacilli bacterium
TTGGATCAGTTGAAGGATTGGCTCATGATGGAATTACGCTCTGAACCTCGATTTAGTGACTTAACAACCAATCGGCAGCGGATTCGGTATCTCTATCGACAACTGGTTCTGCGCTCGATGCTTGCTGGATATTCTTACAAGCAGTTCCTCACTCCTAGGGAGACTGGCGAGGATCTGAGCCGCTGGGGACAGCAAGCGCAACGCAATAAACAGTTGATCGACCTTTATAATCAGGCCCGTTACAGCGAGAAACCGATCTCTGATGAGCAAATGGAATCGGTGCACAAAGATCCAAACGACTAATCGGCTCCCTGCTCAGTCAAGCGCTCAAATTCTGCTTTCACTCGGTTGATTATACTGCGATAATTTTCCCGGTCCCATGAATTGTAAGAAGGGTGCGGTACGTCATCGATTACCCTCCAATGCATTGGCAGCATGCCCGCTAGTTTGAAAAACTTTTGCGCAAACCGGCCGCAAGGAACCCATACACAGTCACGGTCTGTCAAGGTGGCCATTCTCTTGCGCAGACCCTTAATCAGAAATTCCTGTACTTCGTTCCAGTCAGGCTGCTGATAGGCGCTCTTAGTGTTTGCTGTTCGTATTGCCTCCAGAATGCCAAGGAATTCATCGTACTGCTGCGTGATTTCAGCCGATTTATAGGCAGCACGCTGCATCGGAATTGAACATACATTCATCAGCCCGATCGTTTTTAACGAAAACTGATCTGATCGTTCGGCCTGGTGTTTCTTCAGCAATAACCCAAGTGGCAGCTTGCCATAGGATTGCCCAAACAAGTGCTTGGACATCGTCACACCCGATGAACCAGCCACAGGGACACCCTGCTTTAATTCCTGCACATGGGGAGACTCTAATAAAAAAATCAGTTTCGACACGGGTGTGAGGTAATCCGGTACGCTGTATTGTCTAGATAATTGTTTGTATTGCTGTTCAAACTGAGTGTCCATTGCTGCCTCCTAAACTCCTAATTGGAGTGCCGTTTCAATCCACTGCACTCATTGTAATTGATTTCCCGATGAATTGCGGCAGAAAAAGAGAGGAATAGGGATTGAGTATACACAGCACTTGTTTTCCTCTCAAACGCTTTCATTATCAAACAATTTTGGTATTTGACAGCAGCGCCGCTGAACGTCATTCTTAAACGGAGTTACCCCCATCCTCTTTCTTACTAGGTGAATAAAGTGAAAGCTACTACTCGTATCTATATAGACGCTTTTTTACAAAACATTAAAAACGTTGCTTTTTTCATGTTTCTACCTGTACTCGTAGCCAAATTAGGTGCTAACCCGCTGCAAATCTCGTTGTCCAACTCGTTGCCCGCTTTATGCTGCGCGGTTTCACTTGCGTTCATTACGAGGCAGCTGCCATTAACTCACTCCATCTATTACAAGTCTGGCGTGCTTCGTCAGTTCGCTTTTTTATGCATGGCTGTCTCTCCGCTGCTGCCGCACCCGATCTTTTGGCTGCTTTTCTTCTGGACGTTTAATGCTGTGTTCGTCATGATCACATCGGTACAACAACCAGCCTTAATCAGGCAATCGATTGACGACCAATTTCTACCCACCCTGTTTAGCCGAACCAAGACAATTGGCATCATCGTCACCATTATTGGTTCATTAGCGATCGGCAAGTTTCTCGATGCGTTCTCCTCCCACTTCCCGTACAACTATATAATCAGCATGGTGGTCGGAGCACTTGCCACTTTCACCGGTATGAATATCATTGCCCAATTAGCTCCGAAAGAAAAGAAGCCCATCCATTTTCATCTGGTTCGGCCCCTCCGTACTTTTCCTAAAATGTTGATTGCAATTACCCTTGCAAACGCCGGCATTGCAGTGATGAACCCAATTTGGACCATTTACCACGTGAATATTCTTCAGCTGGGGAATTTACAAATTGGACTTTTTGGCATGGCAGCAGGAGTTGCTTCTACACTTCTAATGCCTCTAATGCGCAAAGGGTTAGAGCAGTTTGGTCCGAAAAAAGTCATTGTTTTATGCTGTGCTGTTTTAGCAGTCATCCCTCTGTTCTATAGCTTTTTCAGCAGTTATACAGCAATTCTTGTCTGCCAAACCGTCCTTGGTGCCGCGTTCTCTTATTATGACGTTGCCCAGCAAACGCTCGCTGTCACTGAAGCGAAATTATTCGACGATCAATTGGCCTTCTTCTCCGACTATCAACTTGTCCAAAATTTAGGCAATGGTTTAGCGCCTTTGCTAGCGGCGTTCATTATTGCTCACCTAACCATACACCCTGTTTTTTTAACCGTATCTGTGTTGAAAATCGCATCCATATTCCTGATTATATCGTTGTTCCGCCCAGCCTCCCTGCAGAAAACCCGCCCGGTGGAGTTGACGGGCTAATCAGTTTCTTCCTGCCTAAATCGCACGACTTTCTGCTCAGAACAGGCGACTGACTGTTGATCGGTTATTTCGTACGCTTGCAAAATTTCATCCCCATCGCCAAACTGTTCGTGGTTTTCTGCGTACCGACAGGCCTCTTCCGGGGAATCCGCATTAACTTGCTGACTCCAGTAAACCTCCCCATAGCGATTGTACAGCGTTACTTCATAAAATTTCATCCTTGAGCGATCCTCCTGACTGGTTTCACGAGATACACCATACTCGCCTCAATACAAAAAAAAGACGCTCTTCCAATTTAGAACGTCTGATCATGGGAACTTGTTCTTTAGTTAATATTTGTGATATTGATATTCTTCCGGATTGATTTCCAGGTATTGGTACAATGGGGTCACACTTATCTCATCATACTCTGAATAAGGGTCGTCCTTGCGCTGAGTCTGTTTGCCAAATAACCATTGAAGAATGGATTTTACCACAATAATCTCCTCCTAACAAATGGTTGTCTTCATTGGATCCTTTTGAGCAATCAGCGGAATGGAAGAGCATCTTAACAGAGTAGACAAAAATCACAGTTTCTACACATGATTTGCTATTACATCATGTAACCACTGAATCACTCGACCTTGCCATTTGGTTGAACTTTGGGACCTGCGGTTGATTTGTACAGTATATGTTCGAGGAAAGAAAGCGGTTACATTTGTGTAGATTTTATTTTAATGCATACTTTTACACTTGTAAATAGGAATCTGTTGAACCCTGTTGATTTGTAGTCAGCATACGCCTAATGGGCAAAAACGGTGCTGGAAAAATTACGAAAGATGTGCCACTATATCATGAGTCCCTTTGTAAATACGAAGATGGAGTGGTTACAAATGAAAACAATCGTATTCACGGGCGGTGGGTCGGCAGGACATGTGACACCCAACCTGGCGATCATTCCTGCACTGAAAGACGATGGCTGGAACGTACTCTATATCGGTTCCATAACTGGAATAGAAAAGCAGCTGATCGCGCAGACAGACGTTTCTTATCATGCGATCTCCTCTGGCAAGCTGAGGCGCTATTTAGACTGGCAAAATGTCAAAGACCCCTTTCATATCATAAAAGGATTAGCACAAGCTTATTTGCTTTTAAGAAAAATCAAACCACACGTGGTGTTTTCAAAAGGCGGCTTCGTATCAGTTCCTGTCGTCATCGCCAGCTGGTTAAACCGGATCCCCGTTGTCATTCATGAGTCAGACATGACGCCAGGCCTTGCCAACAGACTTTGTGTACCTTTCACCAGAAAAATATGTGTAACGTTTGCCGAGGCGGCTGCTCATTTGCCCCAGAACAAAGTAGAGCACACAGGCACGCCGATACGTAAAGAGATATTCGAAGGAACAAAGGAAAAGGGGCTGACGTTCTGCGGTTTCAATCACTTAAAGCCCGTACTGTTAATCATGGGAGGCAGTTTAGGCGCGGAGAGCATTAATCGATCTATTAGAAAAGAGCTTACTGATTTGCTCACCCGGTTCCAAGTCGTTCATCTTTGCGGAAAAGGACGCGTGGATCAACACTATAACCATCTGAAGGGCTACAAACAATTTGAATATTTGAATGCCGAATTGCCTGATGTACTGGCCATGACTGATCTTGTCGTTTCGCGCGCCGGCTCAAATTCCATTTGTGAATTGCTCGCGCTGCATAAACCCAATCTACTGATTCCGCTCTCTTTGCAACAAAGCCGTGGGGATCAACTGCTGAACGCAAAATCATTTGAAAAACAGGGGTTCAGTAAGGTGATATACGAAGAGGAGTTAATGAGTACAAATTTATACCAAGTACTTTCCGAACTCTATGCAGACAGGCATCATTATATAGAAAAAATGCGCACAAGCCGCGCACAAAACAGCGTCAATAAAATCGTGGAACTGATTTACAAAGTGGCTGCCAATTAAGCTGTTACTCGCTGCCCGCCGCCGCTTCAAACTGTGCTTTGTTCACTTGATACATTTCCTGGACGTCTGCATCCGACAGATTTTCGATCAAAGTTGTAAAAACCGCTGCCAGTTCAGCATCAAATTGCGTGCCCATACCTTCTTTAACTCGGCTTAACGCTTCCTCGATGGGCAATCCTTTGCGATAAGGACGATCAGACACCATTGCATCGAAAGCATCCGATACAGCGAGAATGCGAGCCATCAGAGGGATCTCCTCGCCTTTCAGTTCATCAGGATACCCTTTGCCATCAATTCGCTCGTGATGAGAACGAATTCCCGGCAGCAACTCAGGAAAAACATTAGCCTGTTTTAAGATTTGATAACCGATTACAGGGTGATCCTTAATTCTTTCGTACTCTTCAAACGTCAATTTGCCTTCTTTTCTCAAAATGGCATCTTCAATTCCAATTTTTCCAATGTCATGCAGAATCCCTGCAAAATACACGTCATCAATATTTTTCTGCGGCAGTTTTATTGTACGAGCGATTTCTTTCGCCCAGTGTGCGACCCGCCAGGAGTGACCGCTTGTATATGGATCTCTCGCATCGATGGCGTAAGCCATCGTAGTGATGAGTGTTGTGTTCAAATGTTTAACTTCTTTCACATTATCTTCCAGTTTCTTTACGGAGGTAAAATACTCTTTAAATACTTTGCTTAGAATGAGATAGCAGACAAAAATTGGAACTAATGAAACAATACCAAAGGATTCATATAGTCGGGCAGCAATCAACCCCATGATCGCAATCATGAGATAAGTAGCAGTACTGCCTTTTACCATTCCTTCAAATGCTTTTTTATATGGTACATTGTGAAAACCAGAAATACTAACTGCACAAATTACTGCGGATGATATCCAAAAGAAAATAATTAATAGGATATCAGAAATCACCCACGCAACATGAAATTGGGACATATAATATTGGAGTAGTCCAGTCACCATAATACTCATAAATTTTTGACCAGCGTTTATTCCAGAATTAATTATGCGGCTGTTATACATGAAAGCATTGAGTAATACGCCAATTATTGCAGACCAAACGCTAACCCATGTGCCATAAAGAACCAAACCCGATAAAATTACGGCACCGTTCAAATTAAGTGCTGAGTTAGTGGTTCGTACAGATACAAATGATGCTGCCAAACTCAGCACAACATAAACACTAAGAATATCCCAGTGCTGCGGTTGATCAAATTGTGGTAAATAAAGTGATAGAGTTCCTAACGCGTACAGAGGGAACACAAAAGCAACAATAAGTTTTTTATTCAATAGTGTTGTTAGCTGTTTCATTGATCCTGCCCTCATGCAACCGTTGGA
>JAQBPP010000061.1 GCA_028287455.1 Bacilli bacterium
TAAATGCTTTTGCGGTCGATAATCCAATACCGGAAGTGCCTCCGACCACGACTACTCGTTTTCCCTTTAGTGACAAAGCGGTAACCTCCTTATTCTATTTCTGTTAGGCTAACCATCTTACAAACTGAAATACCAGCACATCCCCATTATGCAAAATATTGGCGAACAGTTAAATGATAAGTCGTAAAATTTATTGCAAAAGACGTCATTTTTCTTTCTTTTTTTTAAAGGTGGGATGGTTTTTAATGAGAGAGGAATCTATGAAATCACTCGTAAAGGGGATTAATTCAAATATGGAGTCTCTCACTTTTCCACAAGACTTTATCTGGGGGGCAGCAACTGCCGCCTATCAGATCGAGGGCGCTTTCGATGAGGGAGGAAGAGGACTGTCAATTTGGGATACTTTTGCTCACACACCGGGAAAGGTGTTTGAGGGACATACGGGCGACACCGCCTGTGACAGCTATCACAGATACCCGGAGGATATTCGTTTCATGAAGGAATTGGGCATCAGCAGTTACCGCTTTTCGATTTCCTGGCCGCGTATTTTCCCGACGGGTACAGGCCCGGTGAACCAGGAGGGGCTTGACTACTACCACCGATTTGTCGATGAATTAATTGCAAATGGCATTGTCCCCTATTGCACCCTCTACCATTGGGACTTGCCTCAAGCGCTGCAAGAGATGGGTGGCTGGAAGAATCGCGCAACCATTGCCGCATTTGTACATTATGCGGAATTTATGTTTCGGGAATTTGGTGCAAAAATCAAACACTGGATGACTTTTAACGAGCCCTGGTGCATTTCATTCTTGTCCAATTACGAGGGACAACACGCACCGGGATTTACCGATCTGCAATTGGCGGTAACAGTCGCACATCACGTGTTGGTTGCGCATGGCAAAACAGTTCAAAGCTTTCGAAAGCTTCTGCCAGATGGGGAAATCGGATATGTTCCCAATACCGATTGGGCGGAACCCTACTCAGAACGGGCTGAGGATCGTGAAGCGTGCCGGAGAAAAAGAGCCTATGTGAACGAATGGTTTCTGCAGCCAGTGCTCAAAGGCAGCTACCCGGATTTTATGATCGATTGGTATCGTACAAAGGGGGCTGAACTGCCGATTCTGCCAGGGGATCTGGAGGTGATCAGCCAGCCGATCGATTTTCTGGGAGTTAATTATTATTCAGGCGGTGTAGGTCGTTTTAAAGCGGGAGCGGGTTTGTTTGATTGTGAAATGATCGAAATGGGATACGTGAAAACGGATATTGGATGGAACATTTATCCGGATGGATTTTACCGGGTTCTGCACTGGATTAAGCAAGAATATGGCAATATTTTTGGCTATTCGATGCGATTTGGTTTAATCCATGTGGATTTTAACACTTTTCAGCGTACTCCGAAGGATAGCTTCTATTGGTACAAAAAGTGGATTGGGCGAGGTGAACGAAATGACTAGAACAAAGCGGGTAAAAACGGCTTCATGGCGAAATCGAGAAAATTTGACCGGTTACGCCTTTGTGGCGCCAATGCTGCTTGGGCTGATTCTAATAACGATTGTTCCTGCGATCCTTTCTTTGATCGTAAGTTTTTCAGATTGGAGCTTCATCCAGGGGCTCGACCAATTCAAGTTTGTCGGGTTCAAAAATTACAGTCGATTATTTTCTGATCAAGTGTTTATGACTTCATTTAAAAATAATATCGTTCTCTTGCTGGTCGTTCCAATTCAATTGATCATCTCGCTGGCACTAGCAATCATCATTGATAAATTCGTTTATTGGAAGAGCTTCTTCAAAGTGGTTTTTTTTATGCCCTATATCTCAAGTATTGTCGCTGTAGCAATCGTATTTCAATTACTGTTTGCCCCCTCCTATGGGCCGATCAACAAGGCGTTGGAATCACTGGGTGTGGCGAATCCGCCCAAATGGCTCGCCGATCTGCATTACGCGCTTCCTTCCGTGATGATCATTATGGTTTGGGTGGGGATTGGATTTTGCCTGATCGTCTATTTAGCCGCACTGCAGGCGATCCCGAGGGATATGTATGAAGCAGCGGATATCGACGGCGCAGGACAATGGAGCCGGTTTTGGAAAATCACGCTGCCCATGGTTTCACCCACCACTTTTTATCTGTTAGTCACGGGCTTCATTAGTACCTTTAAAGCGTTTGACATCATCATGGTGCTCACACAGGGAGGGCCGTCTTATTCGACTTCCGTTATCACTTATGATTTATATACGACAGCGTTCGTAAGCTTAAAAACTGGTTATGCATCTTCAATGGCTTGGGTGTTATTTGCTTGTGTTTTACTCATCACAGTCATTCAATGGATTGGGCAGAAAAAATGGGTGAATTATTAAGAAGGAGGTGTCTCCATGCGCAATCAGATCAGTGCAGGCAGAATCATCATCACAATCGTGATGCTAGTGATAGGCATTGCTTTCCTGCTGCCCTTCATTTGGATGATATCCGCCTCTTTTAAACCGGAGATCGATGTGTTTAAATATCCGATTGAGTGGATTCCAAGACACTGGAATGTCTACCAAAATTATCGGGACGTTTGGTTTGGAGATCATCCGTTTGCTGTTTATTACTGGAACTCGATTAAAGTATGCGTGTTGACTACGTTAATTTCCGTTACAGTTTCCAGCCTGGCCGCTTATGGGTTTACTCACGTTGAATTTAAAGGCAGAAATGCACTTTTTATCATCGTTTTAATGACCTTTATGATTCCTAGTTACTCGATTAT
Organism: Bacilli bacterium; assembly: GCA_028287455.1. Taxonomy (GTDB): domain Bacteria; phylum Bacillota; class Bacilli; order Tumebacillales; family JAQBPP01; genus JAQBPP01. The sequence continues at coordinate 2,745 of JAQBPP010000061.1, forward strand.
TGTTCCTCAGTTCATCCTGTTTACCTGGCTGCAGCTCTTTGACACTCATTTGGGACTTATTCTGCTGGGCTCATTCAGCGCGCTCGGCACGTTTATGCTGCGTCAGTTTTTTCTGGGATTGCACAAGGAGTACCTGGAGGCTGCAGTCATCGACGGAGCGGGGCATTTGAAGATCTTTCGCTCGATTGCTCTGCCATTAGTAAAGCCCGCTTTGGCCACCTACGCCATTTTGCGATTTATTTGGACCTGGAATGATTACACAAATCCGCTTATTTTTATCCGGACGGATACATTGGAAACGATTCAGGTTGCCATTCAGAAGTTCGCCTCCGAAAGCGGTGTATTCTACTCGCTGATTATGGCGGGGACAGTATCCGCGATTCTTCCGCTCATCGTGATTTTTATCATCGGGCAGAAACAAGTCATCGAGGGCATCGCCTTGGGCGGTGTAAAAGGGTAAAAATATTTCCGAATCGGTAAAAATAACAACTCTGTAAACCGTTTCAAAAGTGATACTTTTAGATTTGTCGAGCAATTAGAGTATAGGGTAATAGGGGGGTTCATTAATGAAAAGAAAAGGTTGGACGATCGCCACTTCTGTTGTTTTAATGGCTGGCTTACTCACAGGGTGTGGAACAAGTTCCTCTGCCACAAACGGTTCGCCCACATCAGGTTCGCAGCACGTAACACTAAAATTCATTGGATGGGATCCTGCGTCTGTTTATCAACCTGCAATCGATGCGTATGAAAAGAAAAATCCAAACGTGACAGTGGAGTACACACCGCTGGTGGAAAATGACTCCAATGCCACTTTGAAAAAGTTGGATTTGATGTATGCATCAGGTCAAGATTTCGATATGTTTACGCTGAACTCTACCACTACATTCAGTCAACGAGTGAGCAATGGCATGATTGAACCGCTTGACACCTACCTGGCAAAAGAAGGCGTCAAATACCAAGACGAATACAATGCAGAACAAATGACTTTTAATGGGAAACGTTATTCCCTGCCTGGCAAAGCTGGCCCCTGGATGATTATCTTAAATAAAACTCAACTGGATGCCGCTAATTTGCCAGTACCCAAAAGTTGGACATGGGATGATTTTCAAACTTACGCGAAAAAACTCACACAAGGCAGCGGGGCTTCCAAACAGTACGGAACTTTCTTCTACACTTGGAAAGATTACTTCCTGTTAGCCAAATATAGTTCACCCACAAATCAAGGCATCATGGCGGACGATGGCGCCACACCTGATGTGAACAATCCGCTTCTGAAAAAATCGCTGGAGTTAAGATATCAAATGGAGAATGTCGATAAGACAGCTACACCTTACCAGGATGTAGTGACACAAAAGATCCCTTATCGCGATGCCTATTTCCAAGGCAAAGCCAGCATGCTGCCAACTGGTCCCTGGATGATTCAGGAAGCTGGAGGTACCGATAAAATTCCGGCTACTTTCGTCACTGCATTCGCACCATGGCCTACCAATAACAAAGGTGATGAGCAGTATTCATTTGGTGGCGCAGACTCATTAGTCATTTCATCGAAATCGAAGAATAAAGAAGAATCCTATAAGTTTCTGCGGTTTTTATCGACCGAGGGCATCGTATTGACCAAACAATTATCAGCCTGGAAAAAAGCGGATGTCAATCAGGAAGTGGATCAAATCATAGCTTCCACCAAGTCTCCTGACAAAATTGACAAAGCTTCCTTGATCAACGTTTTGAATGTAACCAAATTGCCGCAGCCTCCTATTGTTCCTTCTTATGAAAGTGATATTGAAACTGCATTTATCGCTGATGCAGAAAAATATATGTTGGGACAAACCGATATCAATACAACTCTTGGCAATATGAAGGTGAATTTACAAAAAGTTGTAGATGCAAATAAAAAGTAAAATAAATATAATGAAAACAAAGTGTTACTAGGATGCCGAACTGGCATCCCTTTTTTTCATGTCATTAAGAGGAAGGACGAGTGATAAGGCGCATGCGTTTTCCTTCAATTAGCTGGCGAAAAAAGTTGATAACAACTTCTATTCTTTGTCTCGTTCTTCCCTCCATTCTGTCGCTGTTTATGACAGGATACTACACTAGGAACCAACTCCAAAAACAGGCAGTTGCCAGGGCTGAAGGCACACTTCAGGTATCCGATTTATATACGACAAGTATAGTGCAAGAGATGATCACCATGTTTAATTCACTGCAGTATGACAGTGAAACGATGAATACTTTAAAAGCTGCATGGAACACCTATGAGAGTGACAAGTCAACAAGGGTCGACTTTTTCACTTATAAACAAATCGCGTCCAAACTCGATCAATTGACTGCAAACAGCAAGCAGTCTTACATCACCATTTTACTTCCGGACGGTCTGTATTTTACCAACTATTCTACTTATAACAGTGATGTAACGCTTTTTTATAAAGAGCCATGGCTGGTGAATCCTGTAAGTGATCCGATCAACTTCACCATTTGGTTGGGCAATCAACCCAATTACGTGAAAGAAGACAAAGATCAGTATCCCAATTTGATCACGATGGTCCGAACTTTTCAATTGTATCCGAATAGCCCAACCGCTTATCTGATTGTGAGCAAACCAGAAGAGCAATTTCATCAAGTATTGAATCAATTTGCATCCGATCAGTTGGTGATGCTCCTGGGTGCGGATGGCAAAGTTTTAGCAGGCTCTGATAACAGTTGGATAGACAGATCCTTGCACATTCCTGCAGCAACTTCATCGGACAACGTCGTAGCACTCGAGAATGGTCAGTATTATGTTGCAGTAAATCATCCGCTGCCTTACGGAAACTGGCGGTTGGTTAGTCTTACCCCTTATTCGGCTTCGATTGGCAAAGTTGGCGATGTATTCAATTACATTTTCGTGTTGCAACTTCTCTTCTTTCTGGCATTTGGGTTTGTCCTGTATTATTTACTACGACAGTTCACCAAACCGATCATTCGTTTGACTAAAGTTGCCAGCGAGGTTGAACAGGGTAATTTACAAAACAGATCTGGGGTACAGGGACCGGATGAAATTGGCAAATTGGGGCTTTCCTTCGACCGAATGTTGGACAGGTTAAAGGAGATGATTTGGCAAATCAGGGTGGAGCAAACCCAAAAACGCAAGGCTGAACTGGAGCTGCTGCAGGCTCAGATTAATCCGCATTTCCTGTTTAATACATTAAATTCAATCCGATTGCGTGCGCTGATGAATGGAGAAAACGAAATCGGCGAGGTCATCGGTTCACTATCCACTCTGCTGAGGATGACCATTAATCGAAATAATGAATTTGTCACGCTTCATGAGGAAGTATCCACAGTTGAACAATACATCAAGCTTTTAAACTTCAGACATCAGGAAGGGATTCAACTCGAGACGAATCTGGCTTCTGACACGCTGCTTGAGCAAATCCCGCGGTTTACCTTACAGCCTCTAATAGAAAATGCGCACGTCCATGGATTACTGCAGCGGAGTGGAAAAATCTCCCTGTCGTCCTGGAAGAAAGACGCTGACATTTATCTTTGCATTGAGGACGATGGGGTAGGAGTTTCCGGGGAAAAACTGCAAGAAATTCTGCAAGAGCTGAACCAGGATTGGAAACAATCGGAATTACAGCGGAAAAACCGTTCGACGATGTC
>JAQBPP010000358.1 GCA_028287455.1 Bacilli bacterium
CACCTGTTTCGACCGACCAGGCAAGCGCGATTCTCAGCAGCAAATTCAAAGATGCCAGCACTATTGCTCCTGATCTGCGGTTAGACGTTGCAACCGCTGTATATTCAGGACTGATGCTAGGAGATAATCATAATTTCCGTCCAGATGACGGCTTGACTCGCGGTGAAGCAGCGATCTTATTAACACGCTTGCAGGATAATATGCAGGCTGCCCCTGGCACCCCTGTGAATGTTGTGCCAGTAACCATCATTGCGCCGACTAAATTGACACAAGAAGATTACACTCCGCGTGCGCATGGAAACAAGAATCTCTCTAACTAAGAAAAATTGCTTATTCCTTCTGAGTGACCTTGCCAAGGGCTGAGCGAGTAAGGAATGAGAACCATCATTATCCGGAAAAATGTTTCATTCCTTGCGAGCGACTTTGCCAGCAACTGAGCGAGTACGGAATGAAACATTTTTCTCACTCTCGTGGTTTGACACTAAGAATTTGAATCGGATTCCCTCCAGCAAAACAGTCAGCCGGTATATCCCGATTGACAAGTGAACCGGCAGAAATGATCGCACGATCACCGATGGAAATGCCTGGCAGCACGATGCTGCTTGACCCAATCATCACCTGGTTCCCTATTTCAATTTTCCCTATTCTGTATTCCCGCACCAAATATTCGTGACAAAGCAGAGTTGTGTGGTAGCCGATCACGCAATCCTCACCAATCTGAATCAGCTCCGGGAAAAGTAAATCAGGAGTTACTTCAAAAGCAAATGAAGTGAAATTCCCAATCCGCATTCCCAGTAATCGATATAACAAAAGTTTTAGTTGAATAAACGGCAAGTAACGGGCAACCAGGATTACTGCAGTGTTGCGAAACACTTTCCAAAATGACACTGTTCGATAAATTTGCCACAACGAATTGCATCCAGCGACAGGAAAACGTTCTGTTCTGCGCATGCAGGACCGTTCCCTCTTTCCTATCCATCTCGTAACGTTTGGCAGTATTAACCACATCAGATAAGGTTATGCATAAGAAAAACATTCGTTCCTTTCTAGGAAAAAACATTCGTTCCTTTCTAGCTCCGGTTGCAGGCAAAAGTCGCGTCGAAAGGAACGAATGTTTTTCCTCTACTTATAAATATAAAAAGAAAAAGCAAAAAAGGCCCCCCTGATGGGAGGCCATAAGCAACATTACTTTATTGCATATAAGGTGCTGGATTCACAGCCACACCATTTGACCGAACTTCATAATGCAAGTGAGGTCCAGTCGCATCACCTGTCATACCTACTTTGCCGATTTGCTCGCCCTTGGCGACAACTTTGCCGACACTGGTGAGAATTTGAGACATGTGGCCGTAAACCGTGATGATGCCGCTGCCATGGCTAATGCGCACACAGTTTCCATATCCGCCTGTATCGTACGAGGCGAAGATCACAGTTCCGCTGTTCGCTGCATAGATCGGTGTGCCGGTTGGCGCTGCCAAATCAATGCCAGGATGATATTCGTTCCCCCGCCATTCACCGAATGGCGAACTGACATAGTAATTGACTGTGGGCGTTATCCAACTCCCGGATGCATAAGGCAATGCTGTCGGACGAGTGCCGCGTGCAACGATTTGATCTGTTTTATTCTGGATGACAGTTTCCGACAGGACATCTGTCTTCACCACTTGCCCATTTTGTTTCGTAATTTGGACATTCTGCTGCTTGCTTCCATTGACGCCATCCTGCAGCACTTTCGTCTGTCCTTCATCCAGATTGGCATCATCCTGATAAGTGGTGTCATAAGGGATCGCGACCGTTTCATCAGTTTCTTCCACTGACTGCACAGTCAAGATCGGGGTGGTTTTACTTACAACAATCTGCTGACCTTCCTTAATCGCGTTTTGGTCGCTGATCGCGGGATTCATAGACTGCAAATCGCTCAGTTGAATATGATGATCAGCCGCGATTGACCATAAACTATCGCCACGGGATACAACATAGGGCTTCGGCTGTTGCGTTCCTCTCAGCAGTATCGCCACAGCGCTCTGATCGTCAACCAACTGCTTCTGATCCACCTGGGTAGGTTGGATAGTGACCGACTGATTCACTTGCAGTGAATCGAGCTTGCCGCCAGGGGACGCTAATTTCTGTTCGACTTGTTTCATTACTGCAGATGCAGTAGTTTCATCTGGAACAACAGCGACTTGTTTGCCATCTATGACAATCGCCGCACCCGCTACCACGGTACGAGTTTGATTTTGAATGGCAAGTGCTAAAGCAGATTTATCGAGCAATTTCGGGGCTGTCAATCGGACGGGTGACCACGTTATGGATCCTTGCAATTGATCCTCGTAAGATTTAATTAAACTTTGGGTGGACGATAAATTCTGGACAACTCCTACTGCCTTACCGTTCACATACAGTTGATACGCAACACTTGTGTCAGCAATTTTAATTGAAGCGCTATGTATTCCTGTAGTTGCTATTAGTAACACGGCTGTGACAGCTACTGAGGTGCGAACATCAAAAGTCTCACGTACTTGACGAACTGTTTCGCGTGTTGCCCGAACTAAGCTCCACGTTGACCAATGTCCCGTTGCGTAGTCTTTCGTGGCAGTGACAATGGTACACAAATTTCCATACCACTGTGTTGACAATACCGCCATAGATCATCCTCCTTCACGACACAGCAATCGATTGTCTGCTTACATCGAATCACTGGTCTTTTCACCAATAGAGATTCGACATAATTCTCCACAATCCTCCTTTGTAACAAAATTGTAAAAATAGCATTTTAGTTCAGAGAAACTATTCTTTTAAATGAATATGCGGGCAAAACGAAAAAAGTATCCGTCCTGCGGTGTCTCCATGCAGGCGCGAATACTTAGGACAGGAAAAAAGAGCCCCTCAGGACCCTTCAATTGTTTGCATCAATTTTTCTGATAATTCGCGGGCGGCATGAAACCCTAATCGTTTTAACCGCTGGTTCATTGCCGCTACTTCAATGATCACAGCCAGATTTCGACCGGGTCTTACTGGCAGCGTCACAGCGGGAAGTTCAGTATCGATGATTTTGATATATTTCTCATCAAGCCCTAACCGATCATAAGGCACTTCATCTTGCCAAACCTCGAGTTCAATCACGAACTCAATACGCTTTTGCGTTCGAACGGCTCCTGCTCCAAACAAAGTCATGGCATTTAACACGCCTAGACCGCGAATCTCAAGCAGGTTGCTCAGCAGTTCAGGGGAGCTGCCGATTAGACTGTTCTCCACCTGACGAATTTCAACTGCGTCATCAGCTACTAAACGATGACCGCGTTTAATCAGTTCAAGCGCCGTTTCGCTTTTGCCAATCCCTGAGGCCCCGATCATCAGAATTCCGATTCCGTACACATCTACCAACACGCCATGAACTTGCGTTTCCGGCGCTAATCGGTTATCCAAAAATCGTTCGATTTGGCTGGTTAGCTTGGTGGTGCCAGTAGGTGATTGCAAAAGGGGAATTCCTTTGGAGGTGGCGATTGCAGTTAACCGATCGGTCACTTCCTGTTTTCTGGAAACCAGAATGCAAGGCGTTTCCTCGTATGAACAAAGCTGATGAAACCGATCGTGCTGCTCATGCTCTTCCATCGTGAGCAGGAATTGCAGCTCAGTATTTCCTAGCAATTGAATCCGGTCTTTCGGATGATTCTTAAAAAAGCCGGCGAGCGCGAGGCCTGGTCGGTTGATGTCGATGACCGAAATTACCCGGTCTAACTCTACCTCTTTGTTCAAGTGCACCAGGTCGAACATTTCGGCTAACTCAGCAACTGTCATTTCTTTTGCCATTTTACCATCCCCAAGTGAAAGCTCCCTCTTGCAGAGGGAGCTAACTTTTCACATTGCCTGATCGAACAGTGGATAGTTTAGAAGATGGCTTGCTCGGTATCTTTATTGAATACATGACATTTGTTCATGTCATAGCCAAATGTGATCGTATCGCCAACTCGATATCCGGTACGTGCATCGACGCGGGCAGTTAAGTTTTGGCCGCCGCAAGTCAGATACAGGAACATCTCAGCACCAAGCAATTCCGTTACTTCAACAGTTGCACGGACAGTAGCTTCTGGATGGGAGGCGATGAGCATCTCCTGATCGCTGATGTTCTCCGGACGAATGCCAAAAATAATTTCTTGACCTACAAGGCCGGATTCCTTGAGCTGGTTGTGCTTGCCTTCAGGAACGAGGACTTTCATGTCTTTGGTATTGAAGAAGATTTTGCCGCCCTCTTCTGACAGAGTCCCGTTCAGGAAGTTCATCGCCGGAGCTCCGATAAAGGATGCAACGAAAATATTTGCTGGGAAGTTGTAGATTTCCTGCGGTGTAGCCACTTGTTGAATCAGGCCGTCTTTCATTACCACAATACGGTCGCCCATCGTCATGGCCTCTACCTGGTCGTGCGTCACATAAATCGTGGTGGTGCGCAGGCGTTTTTGCAGTTTGGAAATCTCTGTACGCATTTGGCCGCGCAGTTTGGCATCCAGATTGGACAGCGGTTCGTCCATCAGGAACACTTGAGGCTCACGCACGATGGCGCGTCCGAGTGCCACCCGTTGACGCTGACCACCTGATAATGCTTTAGGCTTGCGATCCAGCAAGTGCTCAATATCTAAAATTTTTGCTGCTTCATTCACCCGACGTTGAATTTCTACTTTAGGTACTTTGCGAAGTTTCAAACCAAACGCCATGTTATCATATACGTTCATATGCGGATATAATGCATAGTTTTGGAACACCATCGCAATGTCGCGATCCTTCGGATGCACGTCATTCACTTTGCGTTCGCCGATGTAAAGATCTCCCTCAGAAATTTCTTCCAAGCCTGCAATCATCCGCAGAGTTGTAGATTTCCCGCAACCAGATGGTCCAACCATCACGAGAAATTCTTCATCCTTAATTTCCAGATGAAAATCTTGTACAGCTGATGTATCATTCGTGTACCGTTTCCACATATGTTCGAGTTTAACGCCTGCCATGAATAAATTCCCCTCTCCCGGAAACTATCAAGTAGATCTGCTATCATTATGGCAGAAAAGTAAAAGCGCTTCCATTCGTCACATTGCACAAAAATTAGGGATTTGTTTTGTGCAACTTGCCCACCTGACTAAAAATGAATTAATTAATGCAACAGATGCAGGCACAACCACATCAGGACAGCATCCTCAAATCGCCGCAAATCAAGTCCGGTGATTTCAAGGATGCGATCCAGTCGATACATTAAAGAATTGCGATGCAAATACAAGCTTCTTGCTGTTTCAGTAATGTTTAAGTCATTCTTCATGAAAGCCCAGGCAGTTTCCTTGAGCTCTGGCGCTAGTTCTGCTCTGCGGTCCATGGCGTGCAGATGGTCCAGAAAACGATCTTTCGCAGTTTGGCTGATACCTGCCAGCAAGTGTATGATTCCGAGATCATTATAGTGATAGACACGGTCTTCCGGCCGAAAACGAAAACCTTGCAGCAACGCGAACAAGCTGTCCTGCAGGCAGGCATAGCCGGATGGCGCACCATCGCAATTGCGGCTAATCCCGATGCGCAGCTGCAAAAACAACTCTGAGCTTACCAGATCCACCCATGATTTCAGTTCCCGAAGCAGCTCGTCCTCTTGATTCGGCTTCGATTGCGGCAAAAAGACTGTCCAAATCAACGTCGCGCCATCACCAGTAAGTATGTCAGCTTGCCCATCTGGCAAGTACCGAGCGAACATCATACCCTCATGCAAACTTCCCAGTTCAGTGAGAAATGCTTCTGCACCGTCCAAACTGGATTCCTCGCCAGCGTGGGATTCCTCAAATTGCAAGCAGAGAAAATG
>JAQBPP010000086.1 GCA_028287455.1 Bacilli bacterium
TGTCGATGAAGTGTTATCCAGGTTCTTAGCTGTGACGTTTACAATTTAATAAATACCGTGTGCTTTCTCGCCAAAGCCGTTTGCCGTGTCACCGACGCTGTTTGCGGTTTTCACACTGTTGACAGTATATTGGAATTGACCAACCTTGAATGACTGGCCTACTTTGTTTGCAGCGTTTGTGGAATTGCTGCTTGATGCACTGCTTCCAGATGTAGTAGGCGAACCGCTGCCACTACCGTGTGTTGCTGTAGCGATAGCGATTTCTTTTTAATCCGTCTTTTCCCAGTGGAATAAGCGGAGTCTTTTGTAATTTTGTTTTCCTTGGTGCCAAACATTGTGCTTATTTCGTTGGATTATCTTTGAACGGGCTGCGGAATTTCTTGGGGATGCCGCTATCAAACCGCATCACATCTCCTGTCACGGGATGCGTAAATTCCAATGTGCGGGCATGGAGTCCGAGCCTCCCGATCATCTTCGATTTCGATCCGTATTTTTTATCACCCACGATGGGGTGCCCGATATCCTGCATATGCACGCGAATTTGATTTTTACGGCCGGTTTCAAGCTGCACCTCAAGCAGGGAAAAACTGCGGCTGGATTGCAGCAACTTGTAATGTGTTACTGCATGCTGGCCATCATTCGGACGCTCACTGGAATACATTTTTAGCGTTTTACTTTCTTTTAGCCACGAGGAAACAGTGCCTTCCGATTTCTTTACCATACCCTCAACGAGTGCAATGTACGTACGTTCATGCACAGCTTCTTGCCATGAATTCTGCAGTGCATGCTTAATTTCTTCACTCTTGGCAAACAGCATCACGCCTGAGGTATCACGGTCAAGGCGGTGAACCACAAAGATCCGATTGTCTGGATCTGCCGCTCGGACATGTGCCATCAGCTGTCTGTATGCGGTCATCTCGACTTCGTTGGCAGAGGCGATCGACAGTAATCCAGCGTCCTTTTCGATCACAATAATATGCTCATCCTCGTACAAGATCCGCAATCCGACCATCTTCGGCCGTTCTATACCCTTCTCATGTGAAACGGACACGGTTTGTCCGGCGTGCAGCGTCAAATTGTAGGCAGTTACGACTTCGTTATCGACAGACACTTGTCCACGTTCCAGCATCGATTTTACAGAATTACGCCCCCGATTCGAAACCTGCAGTAAAAACGGCAGCAGTTCTATTGGTTCTTTGACGGTAAACGCTCTGTGTTCCGGGGCAGTGCCACGTGGCTTGGAACTCCGATTGCGGCTTGAATTTCGACTTGTATTTCGAATCGGATTTCGCTGCTCATTACGCATGCACATTATCCCCTTCCGCATTTGCGTCACGTACCAGCCGCGCACAGTCTAATTCTGTCAGACGAGCTTGAGGTCACTAGTGCTAAGTATACTGTACAAATCATCCACCACAAAGTGTTCGAACAACAGAAATAGTAACGGCCATGAAGAGAAAATTACCAAGCAGGTCTTAAGAAGGATTAAATGAACAGATAGCACTGGGCTTGAGGAAACGTATCCAGATGAAAGGCAACGGTAATTTTCTGTATCTGGAGTCATTGATTTTGCTTTAATAATAACTTTGTCCACTTATCATCTACATAGGTGTATATGATATCATTACCATCTTTGCGGAGAGTAGACCATCTTGTTGCAAGGTCTGAATTAATTTTTTTAAATCAGATATAGGATAGAAAAAGGGGGAACCCCCCCTTATTGGCTCTGCTTGGCTGTTTCGATCGCCTTGTTAGCCTGCTGCTCCGTATCCCGAAACGCGGTATTGATGTCCACAGTTCCCTCTGCAAGTTGAGGAATGATGCTGGAGTAAGTTTTTTCCACAGCGCTGTCAAACCGTGACTTGTAGGAGATGGGAGCAAATTTGTTATACAGCAAAGAGCTGAAATGCTTGCCTTTAAACGCGCTGTCCTGTCCGAGTTCGCTGCGGATTGTGGGGTTATTCAATACTGGCACCATCCCGAGTTTGGCTTCTTTTTCCTGGAATTCCTCGGAGGTTAGATATTTGATGACTTCCGTTGCTTGGTCCTTGATTGTGGAATTGGACGTGATGCCGAAATAGGTGGGGTAAGCCTGCGATCCGATTCCGGGTTTTCCAGGTAAAGTTGGCATGGACACCATATCCCAGTTGACATCTTTCATTGTATCATTTGATGCACCTGAGCTAAGTGCTGTGATCACAACAAACATGGCCAAATCTTTGTCTTTGACAAACTGGTCCGTGTATGGAAGCTTGTCTCCCAAAGTTTTTATACCCTGTATATATCCGGCATTTTGTGATGGATCCATAAAAACGGTCTGGTAGAGCTGTTTCCACGCTTGATCTGTATTGATCGTCGGCAGGTTGCTTTTTTGGTCGACATAGGAAAGCGACAATTGATTTAACCGCAGCATGTGTGCGGTGGAAACAGATAGCCCGAAGTACTGTTTTCCGTTGTCGGTCTTTGTTAGTTGTTTGGACAGATTTAACACATCATCCCATGTCATGCCGTCTTTTGGGTACTGAACGCCGAACTTGTCGAAAATATCTTTGTTATAATACATAACCATTTCGTCTACCCAGACTGGAAGCCCCCAAATCGCGCCGTTTGCCATCTGTTTCATGGCATTCATACTAGTGGGTTCGATCACGGATAAGTCGATTTTGTACTTGTTGAGCAGACTTGTCATGTCATATTGAAATCCCGACTGCTGAACATCCTGGGGAAACAGGCCGATGGAGTCGTAGTAGATATCGATATTTGTACCCGACCCCAACAGGCTTTGCAGACTGTTTCCCCCTTTGCTGGATATATACTTGATTGTGTAATTGGGGAATTTCTTACGGATCGCATCGCCATATTTATCGTTGAAGTTCTGCTCGGGGTCGCCGCTGCCTGACCAGACTACCAGAGTGGTCGGTTGATTGACGATATCGTCTGTAGCATTCGCGGCGGCTCCTTGTGAACTGCCCTTGCCCGCGCACGCAACTAATCCTGATGAAACAAGCAACGATGAAATGATAATGGAAACCTTTTTGTTAATCTTCAATAAAATCGCCTCCTTTTTTATGAACTACAACCAAGCATTCAGACCTTCCCATCGTATGGTCCACGTACCGTCTGTTGGAAAACCAGGGGCATGCAAACGAGGTCCGCCTTCCCAACCGCACGCCATCATGGCGACTGCTGCAAGTAGACCGCCATTGCCGGGCAGGTAGGCCAATAAGTTCGGACGCTGATAGTTATGACCGGAAGGCAAATAAGTGTTTTTGGTCGCATTCAGCAGCAATAAATCGACAGCCAAACCACCTTCGCCAAGCCTGGCCGCTGTCATGGCAGCCATTGGGAAGTCCCAGCCCCATGCCGTTTCCCACTTCCAATTTGTCATCACTTTTTGCAGTGTCTGTCTCATCACCTCCCGATCTACCTTTACACCAGGTAAGATGCCTAATGCGCCGAGCATAGACGGATGATCTTTATTGAATGATGTAAAAGTGTCCGGACATTTTTCATGAGCCAGATAGACTTCACCCGATACAGGAAGGTCAGATAGATTGCCCATCACATGCTCCCATTCGGGTACCGTTTGCAGACCCAGCCGCTTTCTCCACGCAAGCCCGATTTCCAGCCCATGCCGCCAGTATTCCAGCTCATAGGTTGGGTTTACTGTTTGCAAGGCTTTGTGTGATTCTTGAGCCGGGATCAAGGGTGGCCCCAGTACGTACCGATTTTTCGTATCGTCCCAAGCGGCAAAAGAAGCCATAAATTCAGCCGTCTCCATGACAATATCCCGGAAATATTCCAGTGTTTCCTGCGTGGGATCAGATCGATAGCATAATTCAGCAAACATTAGCGGATGCGGCTGCTGCCAGATCAGCAGAGTTCCTACGTTAGAAGGACTTTGCACCCCATCGGGCCCCACCATTTTCGGCCAGCGAGCACCCTTGTATCCCTGTGATTGAGCTAGTTGTTTGGCGACTGGCAGTATTTCTTTATACCAGCCCATGCTCTTTTGCAGCAGATGGGTTCTCCCCCACAAAGCAAAGTGAGCAGCATGCCACCAGTGCATCTCCAGGTGAAACTTCCCGAACCAACTGTTGTACAGCAGACCAGTTTCCTGCGGAGGAAGTGAACCTGCACAGTGAATGGCAGTCAAATATTGCGACAGGACGATTCGCCGTTCCAGTTCAAGCGCTCTTGTATCGTGGCTTTCTGCCAGTTCGATTGCGCCGCCCTGCATCCAATACTTTTCCCAATGTACCTTGCTTGCTTTTTGAATCGCCTGAAACGAAGACAGGGGCAAACTTTGCTCTATAGGAGCAAACCCTGCCACAAATTCAAAACGTCTGTTGGTGCGGGTTGGGACTAGGCGAAAGAAGTGGCTGCTCTCCTGTATCATCTCTCCGCCCGACCATGCCACAACTACTTGATACCCGTCCTGATCCATCGTTCTGGTAAAAGCGCCGCTTTGTGATGACTCCAGCAGAAGCCTGGTCTGATGCGAGTCATCTGCTGCCCAATTGAGGTGCATGGTTTCCGACCAATTTGCGGAAGGCATTGTCGGTGATGGGAAGCGGAATGTGATTTCCAGCAGTCCTGTTTCCAGCAGAGGAGATTCGACGCAAACCCCAAGCTGATCGGAGGTCGGATGGCAGCAGGTTTGGACTTTCACCGGTATTCCATTAACTTGAAACCGGCTTGTTAACTGTCCGCTCCATAAATCCAGCATCTGCTCTGTTTCTCGCAGATCGCCTATTTGAATTAGTTCTTGATTGCTGGAAAACAGACGTAATCCGATCTGAGCCAACTGCAGGCGATGCGGATTTTGCCGCGACCAGTGAAAAGGCTCTTCCTGGCCTTTAGGATCGATCGGATACCCTACTTTTCGCTCGTGACTGTCAAGGTATTGCAGCTGAAGATCGTCCAGGGTGTATGCCTCTGATGCGTTTGAGTAATGCCAACCCCACTGGGACTGGGTTCCTAGTGGAAATTCATAACTTTCCGGAAAACTCTGCAAACCTGTTAGGTCTGCTGTAAAAGCGAATTCGCCATTTCCAACCGATAGGGGTGATAAAGGCATCACCTCGCGGATAACTGGATTATGCCTCGTGACAAGTGCGAAACGATCAATCGTCTGGCTCATGATTTTCCTCCTATACAATTGAGATTGACAACGTTTTCAGTAGGTTTATACTACAGCGAATTACAGCCAGATACACGGCATTTTTTGCGGAACTTGATCAAAATTCTACAAATTTTGCTATGATAGTGTTAAATGAAGGGGGACAGGATGTGAGATGTCCGAAACCGTAATCACGCTGTTCGGCAAAAGGGAAGGGCCGTTTTATTTTTCGCATGTGAGGCGCACCGGAACTTACGACATGACGACTTCCCACTATCATCCTTGCTATGAAGTCTATTATCTGCTGTCCGGAGAGAGGTACTATTTTATTAAAGATCAGCTTTATTGCATTCAGAAAGGCGACCTTGTGTTGATTGACAAAAATGAAGTGCATAAAACGTCTGGGGACGATTCGCAACACGAGAGAATCGTGACCAATTTTACAGACTCCCTTTTTTTACACTCCCATTATGATTGCACCGATCTGTTATTTAGTCCCTTTCGCAATGGTTTGCAGGTCATCCGGTTAAACAGCCATGGTCAAATGTTGGTGGAGACATTGTTGAAAAGAGTAACAAAAGAGGTTACAGAACAAGAAATCGGTTTTGAAATATGCACGAAACAGTTGATAGTCGAACTTTTAATATTTGCCAATCGACAACTGAAAAGAAGCGTCACCAACTTAATTGAATCGGAACGCCCATTGCACAAAAAAATCAGAGAGATTGTCTTATATATCCATAACCACTATATGGATGAGATCACTTTGTCCTTGGTGGCCAAAACCTTTTTTATCAGTCCTTATTATCTGAGCCGAATTTTTAAAGAAATCACGGGCTTCACTTTTGTTGAGTATTTGAATATCACTCGGATTAAAGAGGCTCAACGATTATTGACGGGAAGCAGTGAGAAGATCATTGATATAGCAGAGCAGGTGGGTTTTAGCAATATTACTCATTTCGGCAGGGTTTTTAAGAAACTTGCAAGTGTCACACCAATATCTTACAGAAAAAATGAATCGATCCGAATAGGGTAGATACGTATAGGAGTGTTTCGTTTTGTCTTTTCGCTATATTGGTTCTAAGGCGAGGCTGGTTGAGGCTATTGCAGAGCATATAGGAACACCGGCAAAAAATGATGGTATGTTTATAGATGCATTCTGTGGTACTGGTGCTGTTGCAGAATCAGCTGCAAAACTTGGGTGGGATATATGGGTCAATGACCATTTGATCAGTGCGGGGATCATGGCTGCTGCGAGACTCACTGGTCAAGAACAGGCCCAGTTTAAACATTTTGGTGGGTATGATCAGATAGTTTCCTTACTTAATGAGCTGAAACCCGTACAAGGGTTTATTTGGCGCGAGTACAGTCCTGCATCGGCGGGGATGGTCGGCATCGAAAGAAGATACTTCACTGAAGAAAATGCTGGCCGAATTGATGCGATACGCGGGCAAATTAATACATGGAAAGAATTCGACGCTTTAACTGACATTGAGGAACAACTTCTTATTGCGGATTTATTGAGCGCTGCGAACCGTGTTGCAAATATTGCCGGTACATACGGCTGTTTTCTTTCGAAATGGACAAGCCAAGCTAATGGCAAACTCGTGTTAACGCCGCGTGAACTGAAGCAGAAATCCGTTCGAGTTCGAGTAACCTCTGATGATGTAACGAACATTCAAGCAGAAACGAACGATTTGGTTTATTTGGACCCGCCATATACGAAGCGCCAATATGCTGCTTATTATCACATTCTCGAGACAATTTCACTCTATGATGAGCCAGAAGTTCAGGGAGTCTCCGGACTAAGACCCTGGCAGGAAAAGGCGTCAGACTTTTGTTACCGCAGGCGGGCGCTGCATTCATTACTGGATTTAATTCGTGGTCTCAACTCAAGACGAATTCTGCTGTCTTATAGCGAGGAGGGCCATATTGCCATTGATGACTTATTGAATAGTCTTTACCAAATTGGTTCGGTTGTCCCCTATTCCTTGATGAATGTTGGTCGTTATCGACCAAACAAAACAGCCAGCAACAACAACTCCACGGTTGGAGAATATTTGTTTGTGATAGAGAAGGAAGTACAGCTTACGTCAAAGGAGATGGTCGTTTGAGTGCTCCTAAATCGTACGAAGTACAAATTCTGGCACCGATCGAGAAATTACTGGCAAACATGCTGCATCGCTCCAAAAATGACTCATTTGAATTGCGATTGCAAATTCTGGAGTCTGCTGCTAGTCGACTTGGCCGTTTCAAGCTTGAGCATTACTTTGAAGCGTTTGGTATTTCACCAGCAGTTTCATTTGATTCGTTGGATCAGGCTGGGAAACAGCTTGTAGAAGCGTTAAGTCCTTTCTCCATACATCCTGCAATGGTTTTGAGTGCATTGGCCCGTGAGCCATTATCCTTATCAGATCAACGTGCGGCAGGGGCCTACAATACCGATTTTCGATTGGCTTTGCATTTGGCTGAACTTGCGAAAAGAGCATTGAATGAAGTCGCGAAAGTCCTTGACCCTGCTTGCGGCACAGGGATACTTCTTGTCGCCGTTGCACTGGCTGTTTGCGGTTCAGATCGACGAAAATTAGCGCAATGGCTTGCGAATTCCGTTTACGCGGCTGATCTGTCGCCATTGGCGTTACGAGGAGCAAGACTCGCGCTTGCATCATTTACTGATGATATCGAAACTATTCAAGCAATGTGGTCGCATTGGCGTGTACAAGACAGCTTAATGGCTGAATATGCTACCTGGAATGAACTATCATCGGATTTGTTTGATTTGGTGATTGGCAATCCTCCTTGGGAAAAGTTGAAATTGACTCGCCACGAGTACCTGAGTGCCGCAGGACAGCAGCGTCACTATGGCGCTGATTACGAAAACATAGACTCAGACGGTTACGATAAACAGCGCAGGGAGTTGGAGGAATATGCCCAGATCTTGCGCTCGCGTTATAGTCTTCTGGGAACGGGAGAACCTGATCTTTACATGGCGTTTGTACAGTTGTTTTCGGAATTAGTTCGTCGTGGAGGACGAGTAGCCGTCCTGGTTCCTGCCGGACTTATTCGTTCCCAGGGTACAGAAGAGTTACGTCGATATTTATATGATAATGGCCATAATATTACCATTACGGTAATGGAGAACCGTGCACGATTTTTTCCAATTGACACTCGGTTTAAGTTCCTGTCAATTTGTTATATGCGTAGAGAAAAAGGAGTTTCGACTCGTGACCCTATACATATTCGCCATGCGACCGGTACGGCAACCGATGTTAAGCTAACCGGGGGAGCACGTTTGGACCGGGGAACACTGAGCGTTATTCGACCCGACCTGACAGTGCCAGAAGTGCGCAACAACAGGGAATGGCGCATTTTTATTACGATGATTAAGAATGGGCACTACTTGCAGAATAATGAATCAAAGTGGTACCCCGAGTTTTTTCGTGAGGTGGACATGAGCCGCCAGCGGACCCAATTTCTCCGCAATCCTAAAGCCGCCGATTTACCTGTCATTGAGGGTCGAATGATACAGGCACATCGATTTGGTGCCAAAATGTATCTGTCTGGCAGCGGGAGACGGGCGATTTGGTCGCATACTCCAAAAGGCAAGACCGCTGTTGTACCGCAATTTTGGATAGAACCAAACAATCTTTCTCCCAAGGCCGCTCAGCGTACTAAAATGCTGCGTGCCGGCTTCTGCGACATTGCAGGACAAACAAACGAACGATCGATGATGGCCGCGCTTATTCCACCAGGAGTCGTCTGTGGGAATAAGGTACCTACTCTTATTTTTCCTAATGAACAGTCGGAGTCCCGGTTATTGCTTTGGTTAGGCATAGTAAACAGTCTTCCTTATGACTGGATGCTTCGGCGAGTTCTCACCACCACGGTGAATTATTTTATGTTGCTTGGTCTGCCATTGCCTAAGTTGGAGCCGGAAGACTTGCCTGGAAGGTACATAGTTAATGAATCGAAGGAATTACATGGGATGAACTCTCAAGGAACATCCTTCGATCAGTGGCGAAATGCAGAATTAAGAGCAAATATTGATATAGCTGTTTTAGTTGCATTTGGCCTTGGGTACAAGGAGTTATCTCTTATGTTAGAAGATTTTCCACTGTTGGACCGTGGACAACCCCCAATATTTGGAGAAGTTTCTTCAACCATTACTCGTGATTATCTAATGCTTTGTGCCGCAAAACGATTTGGAATTCCTGCTGAATCTTTAGCGTCAC
>JAQBPP010000141.1 GCA_028287455.1 Bacilli bacterium
AATGATCTTAAGCAATTGTACAAAGACGTCCCAGCCCCCAGGACACCAGTATTGCAACCGGCTGTAGATCAGGATACGAAACCTGTCGAGCCGCTTTTACGCACGACGCAAATAACAAACTCGCGCGCCGCTGAACAACCTGCCCGAATGTCTGAGCGGTCGAAGGCCGCCCTTAAACGATATGCCCCTCTCTTTTACACCCGTCGTTCCGTCACAATTGGAGCGATTAGTTTTGCAGTGCTGCTATGCGCAGCGGCAGGGTTTTGGATCTCGCGTTCCGCTGCTGGCCAGGTTGCCATGCCAGATTTGCACGGTCAAACTGCTGATCAGGCCAACGTGAAATTGCAAAAGCTGGGCTGGCATGGCCATGTGGTTGTGTCAAAGGTGCCCAGTTCAGCCGCACAAGATGGCAGCATTGTCGAAGAAACACCAGACGCCGGGTCAAAGATTAAATTATCACAAACGATATATCTTAAAGTTGCGAATCAGGCGAGTGATCCAAACAAAACGGCCGACTTCACTGGACAAGATGCGTCACTCATTTATGCAAAACTCATTCAGGCAGGTGTGCCTGCTGCCAACATCACGCTGAAAGCACAGCCTTCCGCAAATTCAGCAGGTATGGTGCTCTCGCAGAACCCGGCAGCCGATTCGCAATTTGATCCGCAGACAGCACCTGTCGAACTGGATGTCGCCGTTCCGGCCGGAGAAGCACTGGTGCCCGGAGTTCTCAATCTAAATGTAGACGCTGCAGGACAACTACTGATTCAGAACGGGCTTCATTATCATTACACAATCGATCGTTCCGGCGGGACTCCAAATACAGTGGCCGACCAGGACATTCCACCAGGCCGCGTAGTTCCGAACGGATCAACTGTAGAATTGCATGTAGCTAATTCAGGGTGAAATTCTGTTCATTTTCAACGTTAGAAAAACCAACTGAACCGCCATCGTACATAATTTCAGTCTGTACTGGCGAAATTGGGGTAATTCCTAGGTATCCAACCAATGAGAGTGTGGTTGGAGCAGAAATAACAATACTGTCTTTGACAGGAAAATCTCCTTTGTCGTCAGATCGGACTTTATAGATCGTCCCATCGGAATTGTAATAAGACAGGCTTCCCCCTTGTCCAAAGCTGTTTGACGGATTCATGGCTGTGATTTTTGAAGGAATTATGGTAACAGGTTGCGAACCAGGTGTGACTCGAAGCATGAGTACAAATGGCGAATAGGCCCCACGGATTGGATTGATCCCTTGTAATTCCTGGTTGCCTACAAAAGTATTGTCTTATCAGTTTGATAAAGAGAAACATCAATCTTCGGCTCAACGGCGGATCTGAAAACATCTACAGATACGTGAATGTATGTTCCAGCATGGAATGTTTGGTTTGGCTTAGGATCGTTGACCACAATCGTAGACTTGTCCGATGATGCAGCATCGGTAGACGATACAGGGACATTCGCTGATACGGGCGGGATTTGATTTGTTGGAAGGGTGCCTACAGTTTGAGGTTGGGTGTTTGAAGGAAGTGTATGCTCAGGGGGGCTCATGATCCTATCTTGTACAAGAGCAGATTTTGTGGAACTTAGTACAACCTGCTATGATAGCTGAAAATGCTGACATATAAAACAAAGTAACGAGTTTGTTCATTTATGCTCACCTTCATTCAATTTGGTAAATCAGCCGATACAATAGACGTTCAGGCGAAATTTCTTGTTACAAATGACCGATCAGGATTGAACACATAGGACAAGTGTTTAATCAGCATATTTCGCTGGATATTGCAAACGCAAACTATATAAGTTAAAATAAGAACAAGTAAAGGTGTTTGGACACACCTACCTCCTGTGATCAGAATTTACTAAGCGATGCCCTTGGTGATGCGCACCAAGGGCATTATACTTTAACGCTTGTTATTTCTGCCGTTGGCTAAATTTATTATCGCAATCACTAGTGACAATCCTAAGAAAATTGTTGATGCAACATAGTAGGTCGATGCCGACACGTCCGCTCCCTTCCCAGGAGTAGGCGCAACAACCTTTACTTGCCATGTAAAATTATACCATAACCCCAGTATGTTAAAACATAAATCTTCCAGGAAAATTAAATAAATAATAGCTTATGTGTTAAAATATGACACCTTAATCACTAAAGAAATGTCTACAACGAGACCAACCGTCACCAGATAAATGTTATTTCTTATCACACATCCGCGAAAAACCCGCTCTTCACCGTCCACGTATCCACATCAATGACTGCCAAGTCAGGCAGTTTAATCGACTTCCATTCAGCAGCAGTGAGCCTTCTTCCTTTTAATCTACTGAACCACACAGTCAAAATTCTGCCGTGCGAGACGATTGCCGTCGAGACTCCTCCCGCCCTGCGGACAATGTCTTTCACCCCTTGTTCAATGCGATTTCCTGCCAATTCGTAATCCTCAAAATCCGGATCTGGGCATCCCTCTAGAAAGGCACCTACACGGTGCTCAAATTCTGCAGAGCTAAGAAATCCTGTGTTTATCTGCAATTCACGCAAGGCCAGGTGAGATTCCATTTTTAACGACAACGCATCCGCAATAATTGTGGCAGTTTGTTCGGCTTTGGGCTCTGGACTGTGATAGATCGTAGAAACATCTGGCCATGATTCCGCAGCGATCAACTCCAATGTAGAACGTTCGCCTTCCTTTGACAACGGCCACTCTTGAGCTGGCACGTTAGGATCTATCTCCACCTGAGCATGTCGAATGACATAGAGATTAGGCAACATGTATACCCCTTTTCCAAAACATTCTCTCATTTCCTCTCACAAAGTACCATAACTTGGTAGAATGAGAATACATATAGAATTGAGAAAAAACAGTCGTTCCTTTCTTGCTCCGGTTGCGGGCAAAAGTCGCGGCGAAAGGAACGACTGTTTTTTCCGTTACTGACGGTAACTCTCCAAAGGATGTGAAGCTGTGCCGAATCTAGTGCTGATTTCGATTCTTGCATTTGTGCTGGTTGCCTTGTTGACCCCCTTTTTGATCCAACTGTTAAAACATCTTGGCTTAACTCAGCCGATTCGCAAGGAACTGCCGCCGGGCATTCAGGCCAAGATCGGCACGCCGCTGATGACCGGGCTGGTTTTCATGATAGGCGTGGGGATTGCCAGTTGGTTTTATCGCGATCCTTTGGTGTATTTTTTAAGTATTGCTTTTCTGCTGTTTGGATTCATCGGTTTTATTGACGACTTCTGGAAAGCTTCGCGTCAGGATCCTGGTGGCGTATCGGGCAGAACAAAACTGGTTTTACAGTTCTTGTTTACCGGCGCTTTGTTGTATTATCTGCACGTGCAGTCTTACTTGTCCACGACGGTGCCGATTTATAAACACCTGTCGCTGGATCTGAGCCCGTGGCTGTTCTTTTTACTGGCTGCCTTATTTATTGTAGGATCAGCGAATGCGATCAATTTCACAGATGGGTTGGACGGGCTATTGAGCGTAGTGGCAATTCCGACTTACTTTTTCTTTTTCCTGATTTCAGAGAGAGGTGCGGTTCAAGCGTTTTGCCTGGTGATGATCGCGTGTTTAGCGGGGTTCCTCCTTTACAATGCATTCCCGGCAAAAGGATTCATGGGGGACACGGGGTCGCTGGCGATCGGAGGGTCGCTGGCGTTTCTCGCCATTTTGGAACAGGTGGAAATTCTGATTCCTCTGCTGTTTATCATCTATTTCGCGGAGCAGCTCTCCGTCATTATTCAGGTGGCTTATTATAAACTGACAAGCTCCAGGATCTTCAGAATGTCACCCATCCATTACCATTACGGCTTGAAATACGGCTGGAGCGAAAATAAAATCGTACTGATTTTCGGCATCGTTTCCTGGGTGGCCGCTTTGCTGTCTGCTGCGTATGTCAAAGGGATCCTGTCACTCGTTTAGGATCCCACTGATTATAAAAGACGAGCTCCGGCAGCTTAAGCCGTTTCCCCCATCCGACCCGCTCCAACACCGGAATTTCGGGAAAATAGGGGGTAAAGCCGACTGTCAGCAGCGCAACAGGATCCACGTGCGCCGGAATCTGCAAGATTCGCCGAACATCTTCCATCTGATAAATGCTGATCCATCCGACCGCTACCCCTTCGGTGCGCGCGGCGAGCCATAAATTTTCAATGGCGCACGATGTCGACATCAAATCGGTTTCAGGGATTGTATTGCGTCCGAGCACATGGGGGCCGCCGCGCATGTGATCGCAGGTAACACAAATGGTCAAAGGGGCTTGCAATAACCCTTCGAGCTTGAGCCGCAGATAATAGTCGCGCTTGTCGTCTGCGTAATGAATGGAAGCTGCCTCGCGTTCCTTGTCGACGACCGCAAATAACTCCTGGTGGATCTTTCTGTCGTCAATCAAAATAAAGTTCCATGGCTGCATGTAGCCGACAGACGGTCCATGGTGCGCGGCCTGCAAAATTCGAGCCAGCACCTGTTCAGGAACCGGGTTTGGCAAGTAAACTCGGATATCGCGGCGGGCGAGAATCGCTTTGTACACTGCATCTCGTTCTGCTGCAGAAAAATCGGATTGGGTTGGCGTAGGCGGGTCTTGACGTTCAGTTTCCGGACCTGCAGCTTCCTGCTGCTGTTGCAGTTCGCTGCCGACGTGCGCCTGATGCGGATGGGACACGCGCGCATCCTCAAACGTCGCCATTTCGGACATCAACTTGCAGGCATTCTGCAAAATCGGCAGCATCATTAACGCACCGGTTCCTTCGCCTACCCGCATGTTCAAATCAAGACAAGCGGTCAATCCCAACTCCTGCAAGACTGCAGAATGGCCTGTTTCTGCAGAGCAGTGGGACGCGATGAGGTACGCTTTGACTAATGGGTTGAAACAAGCTGCCAGCAGTGCAGCAACACCTGTGATAAAACCGTCGAGCAGCACCGGCACTTGCTTAGCAGCGCATGCGAGGATAGCCCCGGTTAGAGCGGCAATTTCAAAGCCACCGATTTTCACTAATAAATCCCATGGATCCAATGGGTTTGGCTGATGAAGCAGGAGTGCCTCGCGGATGACCTGTCGTTTCTTCTGCTGCTGGCTCTGCGAGATCCCAGTGCCTGCCCCAACCATTTCCGCTACCGTTTTGTTGCACAAAACAGCAGCCAATGCAGCGCTTGTGGTGGTATTGCCGATGCCCATTTCCCCTAATGTGACCAGGCGAGCTCCACACTTAATCGCTTCATTCGCTGTCTCTATGCCAACCAATACACTGTGTTCTGCCTGTGCCAGCGTCATGGCCTGCGCTTCTGTGAAATTGGCAGTCCCCAGACCTGCTTTGCGCACCACGATATTTGGATGACGCACTGGGGTGGACACCCCAACATCCACCAGCCACAGCCTGGACTCACAGGCCCGGGCCAGCACGCTGCTCATCGCAGTACCCATCGCAATGTTGACAGCCATTTCCTCAGTAACTTCTGCACCGTACGCAGACACGCCTTCTGCCGCAACCCCGTGGTCGGCAGCAAAAATAAGCGTGGCGGCAGGTGATGCCACTGGCACTAATAAGCCTGTAATTTGGCTAAGTTGTACAAGCAGCGGCTCGAGCTTGCCTAAGCTGCCAAGCGGCTTTGTCAGGTTATCCAGCCGGTGCTGCGCTTCCTTGCCCACTGCTTCCCACACTGGACGGATCTCACGGCAAACCGCGCGTATTTGTTCCTCCATCATGTTAACCTCTCCAGACTGCGGACTTGCTGTCCTGCCGCTTTTGCCCCTTTATACGCCTTCCAGCAAAAGCACCCGGGCCGGCGCGGCTTCTGTGCCCAGCAATTTCAGCGGTGCCGCTATCAGCAAATATGATCCAGCCGGTACTTCCTGCAACCGAAGTCCCTCTATAATCACAACCCCTTGCGCAAACAACTGTTTGTGGGTTTCATGTTCCGGCTGGCTTCTTTCAATCCCCAGCGCATCGATGCCAACCAGCGCTACTCCCCGTTCGCATACATAGGCTGCTCCATCTGCGTTTAGATAAATGAAACCCGGATCGAACTCGGTTGACAAAGAGTTTCGTGTCTTAAATAACACTCGCTCACCTGCTTGCAACTCCAGAGATTCGAGATGTTCGCGGCCGATTCCTTCCTCCACATGCGTCAGATCTGCCACGCGGCAAGGGCCCACCAATTGCTCCAGTGTAATCGACTCCAGGGTGCTTCCGCCTTCCACCATATGCAAAGGGGCATCTACATGCGTACCGGTATGCGCATCCATCTGAATGCGGGATTCTCTGGCAGTATGTGTATCAAAATCCTGGATCACATTGATGAGCGGCTGCTTCTCAGGTTTGTTTTTGTAGACAGGCATACCGGTAAAAATCGGCATCGAAATATCATACACTTGTCGCAACTTGTTGTTCCCTGCTTTCCGGCTGAGAAGCTTGCACACCTTCCAGCATCTTTTGTCCATATACGGGCCACCAATGATGCCCGCCTTTGCTAAGCAGTTCATCTGCTGCTTGCGGCCCCCAGGTCCCTGCTGCGTAGTTCGGGAACGCAGGCTTTTCCTGCTGCCACAGTTGTTCGATCGGGTCTGCGATTTCCCAGGCCTCCATCACTTCATCCCAGCGCGTGAAAAAGGTCGGATCCCCTTTGATGCAATCGATAAACAGACGCTCGTACGCTTCCATTGTGCTTTCCTGGTCGCAATTGTTGCAGTACTCAAAGGTGATCGGTTCGACTCCGCCGCCAGCGCCGTGCTTCTTCGCGTTCAGATTAAGATACATGCCTTCGACTGGCTGAATACGAATGACGATTAAATTCGGCCCCATCTTGCCTTCCATGTTCAAGTAGCTGGACTGCGGCAGTCCCTTAAGTTCTAAAACGATTTCAGTCGTTTTGGTTGGCAGGCGTTTGCCAGTTCTGACGTAGAAAGGCACGCCAGCCCAACGGAAATTATCTACAAACAGTTTGGCCGCCACAAACGTTTCAGTTGTGGACTCTGGGTTGACCCCAGGTTCTTCTCGATACCCCGGCATTGATTTGCCCTGCAGCTCGCCTGGTCCGTACTGACCCCTCACCACATATTGTTTGATTTCATCCGGGGAATAACGCCTCATCGAGCGCAGCACTTTGACCTTTTCATCGCGAATCGCTTCAGTCTCAAAGCGGCTGGGCGGCTCCATCGCCACCATCATGATCATCTGCATGATGTGATTTTGCACCATATCCCGCAGCGCGCCGGCCGATTCGTAATAGCCGGCCCGCTCTTCTACGCCGACCACTTCGCTGAGCGTGATCTGGATATTATCAATATGCCGATTATTCCAAAGCGGCTCGAACATGGCGTTTGCAAAACGGATCACTTCAATGTTCTGTACCATTTCTTTGCCTAAATAATGGTCGATCCGGTACGTTTCATCTTCTGCAAAAGCGTTGTGGATTTGCTCGTTGAGTTCATTTGCGGAAGGTAAATCGTGACCGAATGGCTTCTCAATGATGAGCCTCGTCCAGCCGCTGGATTCTTTTAAACCGGAGGAGCGGACATTTTGTGCCACCACGCCGAAATAGTTGGGCGCCATTGCCAAATAAAACAGCCGGTTGCCAGCAAGCCCCAGCTGCTGTTCCAGTTGACCTGTCATGTCTTTTAAACCTGAGTATCCTGCTTGATTCGAAACATCCAGTCCATAGTAGTAAAACCGGCTTATAAAACGCTGCCAAGCGTCTTCATCTTCAATTTTGTACCGCGAATAGTGTTCGATCGATTCTCGGACATCTTTGTGAAAATCTTCCGTTTGTTTGTCTCTGCGCGCAATGCCAATCACACCGAAATCTTCATCCAACCTTCCGTCGCAAAACAGACAATAGATGGCGGGAAACAGTTTGCGGTGCGCCAAATCTCCAGTTGCACCAAAGATCAGAAACGTCACCTCATTTGTACTCATCGACAACCAGTCCCTTTATCATGATATAGCGCTGTGTGTAGTATGCCACGGAAAGCCCGGAAATTACCAGCGGCAGGCAAAAAGATTTCACGCCCGCGCAGCGGTTCATTAGAAGTGATACAGCAGGGAACAATGATAATACATTCCTTAGTCATAAACCCTTGGCAAAAGTCTCTCGCAAGGAATGAACATTATTCGCCGACTTATAAAGAAAAGGAGCGTGATTTTTATGCAGGAAACTTTAACTCGCCCTGAGCACCCCAACAGCTTCCCGCCTCAGCATCAAAACCAGCAGCCTGGCCTGGAGTCGAGCATGAACCCGCGGCCAGTTTCTGAAGACAACCAGTATCGCGGAAGCGGCAAGCTGCAGGATAAAGTGGCGATTGTAACGGGTGGAGACAGTGGAATCGGACGTGCCGTGGCGATTTATTATGCCAAAGAAGGTGCCGATGTCACCATCGTTTATCTTAATGAACATACAGATGCAGATGAGACCAAACGCCAGGTGGAGCAGGAAGGCAGACGTTGTTTAACAATTGCAGGCGACCTGGGGGATGAATCGTTTTGCCAGCAGGTAGTCGATCAGGCGATCGAAACATTTGGCAAAGTTGACATCCTGGTCAACAATGCTGCGGAGCAGCATCCCCAGCAAAGCCTGCAGGACATCTCAGCACAGCAATTGGAACAAACATTTCGCACGAACATTTTCTCTTATTTTTATTTGACCAAAGCGGCCCTGCCGCATTTAAAAGCAGGCAGCGCCATCATTAACACGACCTCGATCACCGCCTATCAAGGGAATGAAACGTTAATCGATTACTCCTCTACTAAGGGTGCAATCGTCGCGTTCACCAGGTCGCTGTCCCAATCGTTGATCGGGCAGGGGATCCGTGTCAATGGCGTTGCGCCGGGACCCATCTGGACCCCTTTGATCCCATCGACGTTTCCGGCAGACCAGGTGGCAAAGTTTGGCAGCGACAGCCCAATGAAACGCGCGGGTCAGCCAGAAGAAGTGGCACCGAGTTTCGTTTTCCTCGCGGCAGACGATTCATCCTATATGGCAGGGCAAATCCTGCATGTCAATGGGGGCACGGTAGTAAACGGGTAAAAGGGGAATCTTCCGTGAGCACTCAGGTTGCAAGCAAAAGCCGCTCGTCGACAATCCAGCATTCCGATGGATAAAAATCATACCTTAAATCAGATGCACTCTTACTTATTTTACTTATGCTCCATTAACTTTTTCAGCTTGTATTCTGTTGAGGAGTCCGCAGCTGGCGTGTAAATGCTGCAGCGCAAATCAGCACTACCCTGAACCTGCAAAGAGGTGAGATGGAACAGCATCTTGCCTGCCTTTGCGTGGCGAAATTCGATCAAGACTTCGGGAGCCGTACTGACGTCGCTTTGCTGCCAGAGAGAAGTGAAATCTGGATGAACACTCTTCATCTCATCCAGAAACCGATCATACCATTCATCCTCGTTATATTGACCGTAGTAAGCACGGAAAATCGCCAGAAACCCGCTGATAAAATGTTCCCAATTTGCGGCCAATCGCTGAAACTCTTTCCTCGAAAACAACAGACGAATCATATTTCGCTGCTCGGAAGGGATTTGTTCAAAATCCGTAAAAACGTGGCAAGCGGCCTCATTCCACCCGACGATATAATATCTTCTATCGGTGATAAGGGTAGGACAATATCGCAGTTCTTGCAAAATTCTTTGTAGAGACGGGCTTATTTCAGGCAGTTCTTCCTTGAATAAAGCAACTCCTGAACCTGATTCCAGAGCCAATGCATAGAGGTATTTGCGTTCATCGATCGTCAACTGCAAAGCAGTTGCTATACAGTCCAAGACAGAAGCTGAGACTTTGATGTCCCGCCCCTGTTCGAGCCAGGTATACCAAGTAGGACTAACTCCTGCAAGCAGAGCGACTTCCTCTCTTCTTAACCCCGGAGTTCTTCTTCGGG
>JAQBPP010000168.1 GCA_028287455.1 Bacilli bacterium
GAACCACTTCATCGCTTCACTATTCAGTTGTATGCCATCCACACTTCGAAACCGTGAGTTTACATACCTTCAACACTTATATGCGTCCATGCGTTTATGTGCTAAAGCAGAATTAGATTATCTATACTCTACCACGGATCAGAATTTATTGTCAATTGTTGATTGGATTTTTTCGTAAAATGATAATATTTACGCGCCGATTCATTGATTGGTTTTCAACTGTATCATTGGGCTGCACCGGTCGGTATTCGCCATAACCTACTGCACTCATTCGTTCAGGAGCAATCGATTGAGACTGCAAAAATGAAACTACATTGGTCGCCCGCGCACTGCTAAGTGCCCAATTGGAAGGAAATTGCGGCGTTGCGATCGGCCTGTTATCCGTATGCCCTTCCACCCGAACGTCATGGTCCTTGACCGCGTCCAGATTCATAAACGGGCTAAGCCCAGCCAGGATCCGCCGTGCGTCCGGTTTCAGATCAGCTGAGCCTGTATCAAACAGCGCCACATCCCTTAGTGTAATCTGAATCCCTTCCTGAGTTAAATCGACTGACAGAAAATTCGCCAATCCCTGCTGCTGGATAAATTCAGTCAGTTGTTTCTCGACCTGGGCCAGATTGTCCTGCTCCTGGCGCGCTTGTGCAAGCTGCTGCATTTCCTGCTGGGTCAAGGCCGCTTGTGCACTCTGGCTGTTGTCTTTACCCGTAGTGGAATTTTTGTTCGGCTGGTTGCTATAAGCATTCAATATTCCGCTATCGCCTCCGCTTTGAGCCTCTACCTGGCTTTTGTTATACATCGCAGAGGCTAGTGACAGCGACAAAGTGTTAAATTTCGCCACATCAAGTTTGGACATTGCATAAAGCACTATAAAGAACACCAACAGCAGCGTAATTAAATCCGAATAGGTAATCAACCAACGATCAGTACCCCCATGACCACCTTGTTGTTGTTTACGCCGTCTCGACATCGCCTTCTACCGCCTTCGGTTTGTCTTCCCTTTTGCTGGGGGCGAGGAACACCTTTAACTTCTGCCCCAGAATGCTCGGGTTTTCGCCAGCCTGAATGGAGAGAATCCCCTCGATCATAATCTCCCGAATCAACACTTCCTGTTTAGTGCGGTTCTTCAATTTCCCCGCGATCGGCAAATAGATGACATTCGCGGATGAAACACCGTACAGCGTTGCAATAAAAGCAGAAGATATAGCAGGTCCCAGTGTATTTGGGTTGGATAGATTGGACAGAACATGCACCAGCCCCATCACCGTGCCAATAATCCCCATTGTAGGTGCGTATCCGCCAGCTTGTTCGAACAGTTGAACGCCCGACTCATGACGGGATTCCAGGAACGACAATTCGGTTTCCAGGATCGACCGCACCAGTTCGGGATCCACGCCGTCCACGACCAGCCGAATGCCGTTCTGAAAGAATTGATCCTGGTAGCTTTCGATTTTTTCTTCCAGTGCCAAAATGCCTTCCCGTCTGGCGATTGTGGCCAAAGCGACCAACTCCTCAATCGTTTCCAGGGGATTGCGCACTTTGTGAAAGAAAGCTTTTTGCACTACTTTGGGTATTTCTTTTAATCGCTCCATTGGTGTCGATAAAATGACCGCTCCAAATGTTCCTCCGAACACGATCAAGGCGGCCGATCCCATAAACAGCGAGGCAATCGAACCGCCCTCCAATCCATACCCAATGGCCAGAGCGCCAACAGCTAACACAACCCCAATGAGGGTGGTAAGATCCATGAAGCAAAAACCTCCCGCTTTCAAATACACTATGTACTACTATAATTATCGAACATCATGTACAAACAGTTAAGCTGAATGTGAAATAGAAGAAGCGCGCCCGCGCAACCGCAGCCAAAGCGACCCCAGCAGCGACTTCCAGACAGGTACACTTTCGATTTGAATATATTCGCGCGAATTTTCATCTGGCACAAGGACCAGTCCAAGCGCATGGTGCGTTCCTTCAAAAAGCGGTTTCTGTTCAAATCGAATTTCTCCGCTTGTGCCGAGAACCTCCAACCGAACATACGCAGGGTGCTGATTAATGGCAAAATGCAGATCAAACGGCGTCGAGACCGGTCTTTTATTGACTCTGACAATCACTTCTTCTGACCTCAGCCCCATCCGCTCAGCCAAACTGCCAGGCAAGACAGCCAGAATGCGCAGACCTTGCCGTTGTTTGGTATAGCGAGGTGAAGCGCTCGACTCCCGCCTGGTTTCCCATCTGATCATCCAGTCATGAACCAAAGGCGACCAAATCGCAGCAATCCACAAACACCACTGAAATCGGTTCGCCAGCAGGCAGAAGGCAAGCAGGATCAGCGCGTAACAAGCGATAAGCGCTGAACTTCGTTTAGCCTTGGCGCCAGGCGTACTGGACAAGCAGACCCCGGAATACGCTAAAATGGTCGGCAATGGAAAATTTAACGCGATCGGCAGCAGCCAATATTTCTGCACAAGAAAACCACCGACCACCCGTCCTCTTTTTCCTTCAACAAAGACAGGACTAGGATCCACATGCCCCTGCAGAATAACCAGGACTGCTTCTGCCAGATGCAGCACCGCCACCAGCTCGAGCAGCAGCCTAACGTCTATTAGTTGAAGCTGAGTCCACAGCAGATGCAGAACCGATGGCGAAAGAGGCCCGACTGGCAGCAGGCGCACTGTTAAACTCAGGACGGACAGCAGTCCAGCCGAGTAACTTAAACAAACAAATCGCACCCGCCACAGCGTCAGCAGCAGCGAACCTGCCCATAACCAAATGATTTCGGACTGGGTGAGAGCAATGCCCAATTCTTTTACAGCTAGTGACGCACACAATCCAACTGCTGCTCCGCTGACGAAGGTAACCCAAAGTTGTTTCTTCCAGTTCGTAATTTTCAGCCCGAACAATTGTCGTTCCAGTTGATTTTGCCGTACATATTGCCAGCCAATCACCAGCAGCCCCGCATAAAAAAAAGGGGACGTAAAAACCAGGCCATACGTCCGCAAGAATTGTTCGACGAACGTCAGGGTCATTTCATTTCCTCTTGCAGGACTGTCTCTGCTTTGGCCAGTTGAGTATCGTCATTCTGCGCTTTGACATGCAGGGCGTCCATCAAGGCAGTCGCCGTCTGATCGTTGACCACGCCGGTAACAGGAAGCCCATTGGATGTCTGAAACGATTTCACCATCTCTTCCGTTTTTTGATCAAAATAGCCATCTTTCCTGCCGGGATCATCCCCGACTCCAGCCAAAATCAGCTGCAGATTTTTCACCTGCGCATCATTCTCATCCAATTTCAAATTCGTATTCTGTGGGAAGTTGGTCGCCGCAAAATAATCAGGCATCGCAACGGGCACATCTGGCAAAATGCCGATCTTGTGGATCCAATTGGCATTGGGTGTCAGCCATTTCGCAATGGTATATTTGATGTTTGAACCATCCTTAAAATCATAGGTAGTCTGAACAGTCCCCTTGCCATACGTCTTCTCGCCAACCAACTTGTCCCCGGCCGATTCCTTGAGTGCTGCGGCCAGGATCTCAGCGGCAGATGCTGAACCTCCGTTTACAAGCGCCACGATTGGGTAAGGCTTGGCAGTGGTCAACTTCGATTTATAAATATCTCGATGCCCAGTTCGATCTTCAATCTGCACAATGGTTTTTTGATTCGGAATTAGTTCATTGGAAATGTCGCTGACAGAGTTCAAGAGACCTCCGGGGTTATCTCTTAAATCGATGATCAGACCTTTCATCCCCTGTGTTTCAAGCGATGTTAATGCATTATGAAAATGAGCTGCTGTGTCGTCTGAAAACTGGGTGATGATGATTTTTCCGATTTTTGCATCTCCCGGCAGCAGTTCTCCGTAAACAGTTTCCTGTGGAATCGTGTCACGCGTGATGGTTAAATGCACCAGGTCATCTGAACCAGGATGCGAAAGATCAAGCTGTACAGCTGTGCCTTTTTTGCCGCGGATCAACAGCACTGCTTGATCAGCGCTCAGGCCATCGATAGATTTGCCGTCTACCTTGCGGATCGCGTCACCCGTACGGATCCCGGCCTTGTCAGCAGGTGAGCCTTTTATCGGTGATTTCACTACAATTTTGCCGTTATTCTGTTCGATTTCTGCTCCGATTCCTTCAAACGACGACGACAACGTATTATGAAACTGCGTAGCTGTACCGGCATCCATATAGGTGGAAAAAGGATCGCCGAGCGCCGTTATCATTCCGTTTATTGCTCCATCTATCAGTTTCTGGTCATCTGTTGGACTAACATATTGCTGTTTCAAAATACTGTAGGTATCCTGCAGTTTCTTGACTTCTGCTGCATTTGCCCCTTGAAGCGCTGCTGAACCAACCACTTGCTGGGAACCCGTCTGTTTCGCATGCATATAACCTGCTGCAATACTGCCGCCTGCAAGCAGTGTGAATACATTGGTTAAAATAAAAGTCGATTTTTTGATTTGCATCAACAGCGCCACCTTTCACATCCCAGAACTCGCTTGGACTTAAATACGCAAAAACTTACGCACTGAGACGACACTGCCCCACATGCCGATAAACGAGCCCACAATCAACAAAAACAACCCAGTTTCACTCAGCAGTGGAACTGGTGTGAGCAGTGAAAAACTGGGTAAAATCGCGATATTTTTCACCAAAATAGCGTATCCTGTACTAAGCAGCGCAATCGGTACAGACGCTCCGAGCACCCCGATCAGAAATCCTTCTACGAGGAAAGGCCACCGAATAAAGTTATTCGTTGCGCCCACCAATTTCATAATTTCAATTTCCCGACGTCTGGCAAAAATCGTAATTCGAATCGTATTGGAGATTAAGAACATCGCCGTAAAAATCAAAGCGAGCATTAACACAATGCCAAAATTCCTTGCCCACGCGATCCAGGTTAACAAACGATTCACGGTATCTTTTTGATAAACAACCTTCTCCACATGAGCAAGCGTGGAGATGCGTCCTGCAATTGCATCGGTCTGGGCTGGATCCTTGGCCTGCACAATGTATTTGTTAGGCAGCGGATTATTGGAGTCCAGCCCTGCGAGCAGATCTTGATCCGCCTGCAGTTTGTTTCTTAACTGCTGCAGTCCCTCTTCTTTGGAAACAAAAACGACACTCTTCACATCTGGCATATTCTGAATTTGAGTCTGTAAACTTGGCACGTCTGCGGGTGTGGCGTCTGGGAGCAGAAACACGTTCATCACTACTTGGCCCTCCACATTCAAAGAGGCCGCCTGCAGGTTAAAACCCACAATCAGAAACAGACCTACCAACAAAAGAGTAACGGTCACAGCAGAGATCGAAGCAATCGTCATCCAACCATTTCGGCCCAGACTGCGGATTCCCTCGCGCAGATGTCGGAGCAGTATCCTAATCATCGTATCCGTATACCCCCCGCTTCTCATCCCGTGCAATATGTCCCTGTTCGATCGCGATTACCCGTTTTTTCATCGTATTGACGATGTCCCGGTTGTGCGTGGCCATCACAATGGTAGTTCCACGCTGGTTAATCTGATTAAACAGATTCATAATTTCCCACGAGTTCTCGGGGTCAAGATTTCCAGTCGGTTCGTCAGCAATAATCACTGCCGGGCTGTTTACCAACGCACGCGCAATGGCAATCCGCTGCTGCTGGCCACCGGACAGTTGGGAAGGAAGCGCGTCTGCCTTGTCTGCAAGGCCCACCATATCCATCGTTTCCTTGACCCGGCTGCGGATCCGCTTGCCTGTTGCACCGATCACTTCCAGAGCAAACGCCACATTTTCCCAGGCAGTTTTACGTGACAACAATTTAAAATCCTGGAAAACGACGCCGATTTGTCGGCGCAGCAGCGGAATTTTGCGTTCCTTCAGCTTCTCCAGGTTGAAATTATTGATAAAAATCGTACCCTTTGAAGGTTTTTCTTCACGGTACATTAATTTTATAAAAGTGGATTTACCAGCACCTGATGGGCCAACAACATAGACGAACTCACCTTTGTCAATTTTTACATTGATCCCCTGCAGGGCCGGCTCGCTATTGGGGTAAGTTTTCCAGACATCGTACATCTCGATCATGTGCGAACCCTCCTACCATTACTCCGAAACTCAGAATGCATAACTTCGACAATTGATGAAAAAATCCTGCCCCTGCACAAGAAATCCAGTTCATGCAAATAAAACCAGGAGAAAACTGTCGAAGTCCATGAAAAACAGCATTGAAGCTGATAAACGTGACGACGCTCACAATTTCCGCTGCAAAAATTTTATTATTTCA
>JAQBPP010000199.1 GCA_028287455.1 Bacilli bacterium
ATAGCCTGTCCCAGGGGCTGCTATGATCGGCACGCCCGCCTCACTGAGCGCCTGAATGTCGCGGTAGATGGTCCGCACGCTGGTTTCAAATAGGGTCGCCATATCTTCGGCCCGTACCACTTCTTTGCGTTGCAGCTCCAGCACGATGGCTAACAAACGGTCAGTTTTGTTCATTGGCTGCCCCCCTTGAAGGCTAGAATTCGATTTCTGCACTATTATGCACAAACGGCGACTATCAAGTATTTACAACTATTACATATTGATTTTTAGGTGTGTTACATTATTGCATCAAAGGGCAGCCATATTCAATTTGATCATAATAATCAGTAGGGGAAATTCCGATTATCAGGGGAGGTGCAGGATGAAGAAATTCGTACTAAGCACATTCATTATAATCCTGGTTTTGGTTGGTGTTTTTGTTTTTTACACATATCCGAGACAAGTCTCTCAGTCGATTAATGGCGTTGAGTATCGGTTGGGAACAGCACAGAGCGATGTAATTCCAATAATAATAGACATTAATGGCAAGTTGAGTAGATCCCTAAAGGGTAACAGAACATTCATAGGAACCATCCACATAACAGGTGCAAGTATCCCCAATCCTGACGAAAATAGACAACTACAAATCAAATTCGACAACAAAGGTCAAGGGAGAATGGTGTATGGATATTTCGAAAGTGGAACCCCGTTCATGCATGAATATGGAATTATATTTACTAATAATGACTTTAGTACATTTACAATTGAGGAGTTTGTACCAGAAGGGAATGGTTCTGGGGGGTGGATGGCATCTAACGGTTTGATGATGTCTGGACCCGCAAGCAATAGAACTCAGGCTCTCAACATTTCGAATGATTTAATGAAAGATGTTTTACGTGGGTACATTTTAAAGTGAACTGCCTGTGACAAATTAGATAGACTCATTTGTTTGATATTCATGAAGAGGCATTGTGCGGTGTTTGTATCATCCCCGACTGTTAAGGGATCGTCGCGCAGAAGTTCTACAATGCGCATACGGTTGGGTTATGCAAGTGCGTTAAATATGGTGATGTTTGTCATTTTGTGATCCTTCAATCTAACGGTTTTGAATAGAAGCTGAACCGAATACATCTTCAGAATCCATTCAGTCTAATCACATCCTGTTATTGGAATTATATGTCTGCAACAATAATATACCGCTGTGCAAACAGGCCCTCTTGTATTTCGAATGTTTTCTTTTGATTGATATTCCTTATCTGATTTTTGATATTCCGTTTGGGGTGGACAGCATGTCGTAAAAATTCAATTGCAAACGATTACATTTTTAACTATACTCAAATCGTCGGTAGATTTTGTGAATTCCTTATTTTTAGGTGAAAAACAACGTAGAGAGTTCCTTTGTTCGTTGGCATCATGACACCGCACCTTGTAATCGATTACATTTATGTCGAGGAGGAAAACGAATCGTATGAAGAAGCTGGGCCTCATTAGTCTAATGCTTGCCACAGTTATGGTTTTTTCCACCGCCTGTACCAAGAAAGAAGCCGGATCCACAGCGGCGGGAGGAGTCACAGAGGGGTACACCCAAGCGGTTGAATTGACTTTTTATGATAATGCGGGGATTACCGAGGATCAGTTCAATCAGCAATTTGGCGATTATCTGAAACAAAAGATGCCCAATGTCACGGTGAAGTACATTCCCAAGGACAAAAGTGTCTCCTTATCGGATATGATAGCGTCAGGGTCGACTAAAATTGATATTTTTATCGACTCCATCGGACAGATCGGACTGAAGGGTTCATTAATCGACCTCGGACTGAATCAAGATATTTCGGATCTGGCCAAAAAGCACGGCGTTGACCTGAGCCGTTTCGATCCTACCACCATTGACGCGGTCAAAACGATGGGGGGGCTTTACGGGCTGCCGATCAGCAATAGCACCATGGTGCTCATGTACAACAAGGATATTTTCGATAAATTCGGGGTCCCCTATCCGAAGGACGGCATGACGTGGGACGATTTATCCCAACTCGCCAAGAAGCTGACCCGCAGCGAAGTCGGTCAACTATACATCGGGTACTCGACTTCGATGAATCATTTTTTACGTATGAATCCGCTTTCTCTTACCAATGTCGATCCGCAAACGAAGCAGGCTAACTTGACGACCGATAAATGGAAGCAGCTGCTTCAGGAGGCAGTACTCAATCCGATGCAAGGGGACGTATACACGGCAGAGGTAGCGAATCTGAGCAAGATGTGGTACAAAATCCCTTACCAGGACGAGTTCTTCAAGACTCTGAATGTAGCCATGTTCAGTTTTCTGTACGGGAATTATCCCGGGCTGCAAAACATGAATTACGATTTCGCGGCGCTGCCGACCTTTAAAGAAAACCCGGGAGTAGGCAGTCAGTCTTATCCGACCTATATGTTCATCACCTCAAACAGTGAGCATAAGGATGCGTCCATCGAGGTGATCAAGCAGTTTGTTTCGGATGATTACCAGACTCAGATGTCGAAGAACGGCGGGATCACCACTTTGAAAAGCGAGGCCATTCGGAATCTGTTTGGGTCGGATACCACGATGAAAGACAAAAATATCAAGAATGCAGTCTTCCATAACCGCCCTGCGCCGGCAGCCCCCAAAACCAAATATGACACTTATGTGGAAGGAGCAATCCTGGGTCAAATTCCAGACCTGATCACAGGAAAAACGGATCTGAACACTGCGCTAAGAACCGCTCAGGATACTGTCGACCAGAAGATCGCTGCGGATACCCAATGACCCGCGGTGTTGAACCCAAGATAAGCCTAACGTATAGTGAAGATAGACAATCTCTCAAGTTAAAGGTTGAATGGAATGGATATTAAAATCCTCGATGTTGCAGCCAAGGCGGGCGTTTCGTCCGCCACCGTTTCCCGGGTGCTGAATAACAACGAGAATGTATCTGCCCGAACAAAATTTAAGGTCATGCAGGTCATCCGGGAGATGGGATACCAGCCGAATACGGCGGCCAAAAATTTGCGCTCCCAGAAAACATCCACGATCGGTGTCATTGTGCCTGAGATCAACAACTCCTATTTTGCGGAAATCGTCAAAGGAGT
Source organism: Bacilli bacterium (assembly GCA_028287455.1). GTDB lineage: Bacteria > Bacillota > Bacilli > Tumebacillales > JAQBPP01 > JAQBPP01. The sequence continues at coordinate 3,082 of JAQBPP010000199.1, forward strand.
AGAGAACAAGGCTTATGCAAGTAAATTTAAAGTGATTATTTGCGATACCGAAAACAGCCTAGAGAAGGAACAGGAATTTGTGAAGCTGCTGTTGAATAAATCGCTGGACGGCTTGGTGTTGGTTACTCCGCTCATGACCAATGAAGAGATCTGTCATCTGGCTGACCTTCATTACGCGATCGGCGTCGTGGGCCGTTGTGTGGAGCATGAGCAGATTCCCTGCGTTGTGACCGACAATGTCAGCTTCTCCAAGGAAGTGGTTTCTCATCTTGTGGAGCGGGGACACCGGCATATTGCATTTCTAAGTGGTTACGCCGATGCAGTGGACAGCTATGAAAGGCTTGAGGGGTATTTAAAAGGATTGCGCGAGCATCACCTGCCGTTTCGCCCGGAATTGATTGAGAACGGAAATTTTAACGAGCGGGGCGGGTATGAGGCTATGATGCGGCTTGTCAAGAGGCAGGCCGGATTTACGGCTATCTATACAGCAAATGATGAGATGGCCCTTGGTGTATACTGGGCTTGCAGCGAGCTTGGCATCCGGATTCCGGAGCAACTTGCAGTTGTCGGTGTCGATAACCAACGGATCGGACGGTATATTACCCCGGGGCTAAGTACGGTGAGTCAGCCGAAGACCCGGATGGGCAGGGCCATCGTCGAGAAACTGCTGGCTCGGCTTGAGCATCAAGAGCTTGTGGGGGAGCGCATTGTGATGATTCAATCGGAGTTAATCATCCGGGGTTCTTCTAACCATTATATATGTTGATGGCGGCCGTTCAGGCCGCCATTTTTTCTCGGAAAGGCGAAATTGTTTATATCATCCGTGGCGATGCCCGCTTATAATTTAATGTATCAATCCAAGCATCAACAGTTAACACTTCTGCTTGACGAGGAAACACCTTCTCGGTGAGAACGTGGTGGAACTCAGGATCTCTAATACTAAACTCAACAACTACAAGGACCCGTTTCACTTTTGTGATTGAGATTCTTCTTCTGCTATTGAACAATCGGGGGCAAACCTGCAATACGCGGACGGTGCTTATGTTTTGCTATATGTGAAAATTTGAAAGAAGGGTTCTGGAGTTGAGTTTATTTGTGCGAGAGAAGTCATTTTATAAAACATTCTTTACACTGACCGTTATCATCGGTCTGCAAAACATTATTACGTTTGGGGTCAATCTGTCGGACAATCTTTTGGTCGGCGGATACAGTGAATCGGCGCTTTCCGGTGTCGCGCTGGCCAATCAGATTCAGTTTGTGCTTCAAATGCTAGTCATGGGTGTGGGTGAAGGTTTGGTCATTATGGCGTCAAGATATTGGGGTGCCAAAGACGTCGGTTCGGTAAAGATGATTTCCAGCATAGGGATGCGCCTTTCGATACTGGTAGGATTGATCATGTGGGCTGTTGTCTTTTTCTTCCCACAAAGCTGCCTATCATTGTTTACCAATGATCAAAGGGTTATCTCCGAGGGAACAAAATACGTACAGATCATCTGCTTCTCGTATATCTTCTTTTCCATTACCAGTATCCTGCTTGCCGCACTGCGGAGTGTGGAGACGATAAAGATCGCTTTTATTTTGTCCTTGAGCACGTTCATCATCAATTTGTGTCTCAATTATCTTTTCATCTACGGACATTTTGGCTTTCCAAGGATGGGGGTACAGGGATCAGCCATCGCGACCCTGTCGGCAAGAATCATCGAACTGATCATTGTCTGCATTTACGTGAAGTACTTTGACCAAAAGATCTATTTGAAGCTACGTGACTTTTTCAAAATCGAGATGGGTATGTTTAAGCAATATGTCAATCTGGGATCACCCATTCTGATGTCCAACTTTATCTGGGGTGTCGCAATGGCGACACAGACA
>JAQBPP010000200.1 GCA_028287455.1 Bacilli bacterium
TTTCCTTCACTTATAGAACTGAAGACAGCCATTGAAGTGTTATGTCTCTGTGTTCAATTGGTAAGCATAGTGAACATTCTATCTGAAAGGTAATTGCAATAGGTATCTTTTGAATAATGAATCGGCCAAAACAAATTCGTGTATACTCCTTTCTGGTTCCAAAGGTCGATTGGAAGACCAATCGACCTTGGAACCGCAAGGTGTACACACAACTTGTTTAAGCGGATTCCAGCGGTTGCAGCTCCATCACTTTTCGATGTGAGGGCAGCGCGAAAGTAGCCACCAGGTTGGCAACCCCAATCACGAATACGACGACAAAAACTGCATGCAGTCCGTGTGCAAGTGATTCGTGAATGACTTGCATCATTTGAGGAGACATATTTGCTGCAGCTCCCGGGCTTAGTAAATTATTGGTGTTCCCTGCGCTCCAGCTCGCGTGAAATTGGTTCATCGCGTAGTTCGCAAATGACGTATTAAACAAGGTGCCAAATATAGCCACGCCGACAGTTTGACCAAGGGAGCGTGTAAATGTATTCGAGGCCGTTGCAGCTCCTCTCATTTCCCATCCTACAGCGGATTGAATGAGCACTGTGGTTGGCGTAGTTGCGTAACCCATACCAAGCCCCAACACGACCATCAAACCAACAAAATACCAATACGGGGAGCCTAGCTGTACTGCCAGCAGCCAGGCACTGCCTGCAGTAATGAGAATGGCGCCAAGCATGGCAGTGGTTTTCGAACCTATTTTGTACATGTACCTTCCGGCAAAAGTAGCTCCCAGCGGCCAGGCAATCGACATCGGCATCAAAGTTAATCCTGAACTGGTAGCGCTATGACCCAGCAGGATCTGGATCCACATTGGCAAATACACGGTCACGCCCATCAATACACCGCTTGACAAGAAACCGATGATATTGGAGACCGCAATGACTCGCATTTTAAACAGCGATAATGGCAGCATCGGCTCCTTCGAGCGCGACTCCACCCAGATAAACAGCAGCACAAACACAATCGCAATGGCAAATAGTGAAAGAATGACAATTGAATTCCAGGCGTATTTAACGCCGCCATTGAGCAGTGCATATAACAAAGCAGATATCCCAACCGTGAAGGTGAGGGCACCCAGGTAATCGATATGCTTTGATCTTTTTTCGAATTTCTCATGTAAAAACAGGGCGACTAGCAAGATCGAGACGATCCCAACAGGCAGGTTGATATAAAAAATCCACCGCCAGGAAAGTTTGTCCACAAATAATCCGCCGATTAATGGCCCCAAAAGTCCCGCTACCCCCCAAACAGCGCTGAACACGCCTTGCATTTTGGCTCGTTGTTCACCTGGGAATAAATCTCCAATGATGGTGAACGTCACAGGCATCACAGCGCCTGCTCCAATGCCCTGAAAGGCGCGGAACCAAATCAGCTGGCTCATCGTATGAGCTGCTCCTGACAGCATCGAGCCTATGACAAACAATGTCACACCAATTATGAAAATCGACTTTCTCCCAAACAAGTCAGATAATTTCCCGTAAATCGGTGTGGTAACTGCTGTCGTAAGCGTATAAATCGCGAATACCCAGCTGATGAAACTTAGCCCGCTTAACTCGGTGACAATCCGGGGCATCGCGGTGCTGACCACTGTCACATCAATGGCAACTAGTAATATTGCGACCAGCATGGCAACGGTTACCATGGTTCGGTTGGTTGATCTTTGCATCACTTCATAACTCCTCAATCATTCAGATTGTACTTGTTGGTGTACTTGGATTGTTTTATCACAGCTGATCATTTTTAGTCAACATTTTCCGCTCACATCAATCCGGGCAAAGTTGGTTCCATTTTCAACCATGCAAAAAACACGCCGCAAGTCCCAATTATCCCTGCCACGTATCCTTCATCTTTTGCAGATCAATCTGCCTCAAGTTCCTCCTCAGGCGAGTTCGGCGCCTGCAAAAGGAGCCTTCCTGGTTTATACGGAAGAAAGTTGGGTTCCTACTTCGGATTTGTGCAAGGGTGGATTTCCTGTTTTTCCGGTATCCTCGCTGTTGCCAGCGAGGCAGTGGCAATGTCATCTTTACGAAGTATTGGCTGCCCGGCATTCCTCTATCCGTAATGGCCACCACCTATGTGATCCTGATTCTTTTGACGAACGCATTTGGCGCTATTGCAGCCCTTGCGGTTTATTCCATCTTTGACCCGGATCAACGCGTTGGCTTTTATTACGCGGCAGCCATTTATGCAGCCATCACGTTTGGCTACTGCGGTTACCGCATCTCGATTAGAAAAAAGTAATCAGAAAATGTTGGATTATATACATTCCTGTTGATTTTTGTTGAATTATGGGAATTAAATTACTATAATCTAGTAGTAATGGTAGAATTACCCGATTCATCAATATCAAAGGGAGTGTGACAATGTCACAGAGCGTAGATAAAACCAAATGGACTCTGGAAAAAACAGAGCGTTTTAAGAGATTGGTATTGAGGCATGTTTCAAACGGCGGTTCTGTTACGGATGCATGCGAACAATTTGAATATGAAACGCAAGGACTCCATAAAAAATACGCTAACCGGTTGAAATGGATCTTTCTGTTCCGTTTTCAATGTAAACAGGAATACTATCGCGCCAGGGCTATCGGCAGCAAGGTCAAAATGCTGCAGCTCGATGGACAGGAAGAGATGGCTGTAGACAAGGTTAATGCGAATAACAATACAAACATCTCAGAAGATGACCTTTCTTTTAAAGTCGTCTCTGCTATCCAGGAATTGCTGGAAGATCGTCAGCATGTGATGAATTTATCTCAAAACTACAGAGAGCAATTTGAACTTGCAGAGAAGGTCATTGAAGAATTGCAGGAAGAGAGGAAACTCTCAGAGCTTCGCGTAGGCAAGAAGGAGAAGGAAATCGAGAAGCTGCAGCAGCTGGCCCGTGATAAGCAATTTAAAATTGACCAGTTAGGGACAGATTATGATAAACTTCGTGCCAGCACTGTCAAAGAAAGTGACAAGCTGCACCTTCAGCTTAAGGCAGAGCAGTTGAAGTATGATCAAGTGAATAATGAGATGATTCAACTTCGATCGAATTCATCTAAAGAAGTTGAGCGGCTTGAGAGTCACATCAAACTAAAACAACTGGAATACGATCAGTTGGCAGCCAATTATAACCGACTTAGTGCGGATAATGAGAAACTCACGAAGAGCATTACCGAGTTTACACGTCAGTTGACCAATTTCCTGCCAACGGAATCAACCAGCGCCACTCATGAATCCACAGAGGTTTCTAATTCAAATCTTGTTGAAATACACCGCTAAAGCCCTCCATTTGGA
>JAQBPP010000213.1 GCA_028287455.1 Bacilli bacterium
CCTGCGCCGCCAGTGCTTGCGGGTGTGATGGGTATTGTGGGCATTTATTTGGGAGGCAGGCTGCTGGACTGGATCAAATTATTATTTTAGGAGGAGGCTGCCTTGTTTAATCGGATTATACTGGTTGAATTAGACAGCGTAGGGATCGGCGAGCTGCCGGATGCGCCGGGTTTCGGAGATCAGGGGTCTCATACGTTAGCGCATATCGCAGCGCGGCTCGGGGGGATCGAACTGCCAAACCTGGCGCGGATGGGCCTGGGGTGTATTGACGCCTTGCAGGGAGTTTCGTCAGACGCGGCCAAAGAGGGCACCGGCTGTTACGGGAAGATGATCGAGATTTCACGAGGCAAAGATACGATGACTGGTCATTGGGAACTGATGGGAATTGAAACGAAGAAGCCTTTTAAAACATTTCCAGATGGATTCCCACACGAGTTGATTCAGGAGCTGGAGCAGAGATTTAAACGAGGCATTCTTTGCAACAAACCCGCATCGGGCACACAGGTCATCGAACAATTCGGTGAAGAGCATATGAGCACAGGGAGTGTGATTGTTTATACATCGGCGGATCCGGTCCTGCAAATCGCGGCACATGAAGAAATTGTGCCGCTCGAGGAGTTGTACCGATTGTGTGAGATCGCTCGCGAGGCGACGCTGCGGCCGCAATATTTGGTGGGACGCGTGATTGCGCGTCCTTTTATCGGTACGCCTGGGAATTTCACTCGTACAACGAATCGTCACGACTACGCGGTGTCACCACCGGAAAAAACGGTTCTGGATCATGTGAAGGAAGCAGGGATACAAACGATTGCGGTCGGGAAAATCCATGATATCTTCAACGGAGCGGGCATCAGTAAATGGGTGAAAACGGCCAGCAATATGGAAGGTGTCGATCAAACGATCCAGTTTTTAAACGATATCCAAAATAAAACGAGCTTCATTTTCGCCAATTTGGTTGACTTTGATTCGCTTTATGGGCACCGGCGCGATCCCTCAGGATATGGCCAGGCGCTGATGGACTTTGACCATCGAGTTCCGGAGCTGCTTGAGGCGTTGCGAGATGATGACCTGCTTCTGATCACTGCGGATCATGGGAACGATCCTACATTTATAGGCACTGATCATACGCGGGAATATGTACCTCTTTTGGCGTATTCGAAAAAGATGACGGGCGTAGCGAACCTGGGGATCCGCAGAACGTTTGCAGATGTGGGAGCAACTATAACAGACAACTTCCGGGCAGCTACTCCAGCAATTGGCAGCAGTTTTCTGTCAGAATTAAGCAAGTAACGCACTATCAGCTGACCTAAGAGGAGGGAGTCGCCTGAATGGAAAGCAGCTCGCAGGAGAACGAGCAAAACGGGATACACGAGCAGATGAAGCAAACGGTTGAATACATACAGGCTAAAGTCAGACTTCAGCCAGAAGTCGGCTTGGTGCTGGGGTCAGGTCTCGGAACCTTAGCTGAGCAGCTAACGGACGCGATGCGAATATCGTACGGCGACATTCCGCACTTTCCAGTTTCAACAGTCGAAGGCCATGCCAGCCATCTTGTGGTTGGCAAATTGGGCAATGTTCCGGTCATTGCCATGCAGGGCAGATTTCATTATTACGAAGGATACACCTTGCAGCAGGTGACCTATCCCATTCGGGTAATGAAAGAACTTGGCATTGTCAAGCTGGTGGTGACCAATGCGGCAGGAGGCCTGCGGACGCAGTGGCCTGCGGGTAGTTTGATGCTGATTTCTGATCATCTCAATTTATTGGGCCATCATCCTTTAATCGGACCCAATGAGCAGCAGTGGGGGCCGCGTTTTCCAGATATGTCAGAGGCGTATTCTAAACGCATGAGGGCAATTGCTGCGGAGGTGGCGACAGAGCTTCACATTCCGCTGGAACAAGGGGTTTATGCAGGACTGACAGGTCCCACCTATGAAACGCCAGCTGAGGTACGTATGCTGCAGCGATTGGGAGCGGACGCGGTTGGCATGTCGACAGTTCCGGAAGTCATAGTAGCCAGGCATATGGAGATTGAAGTGATTGGCATTTCCTGCATCACTAATTTAGCCGCCGGATTGTCCAATCAGAAGCTGTCGCATGAAGAAGTGGTGGAAACTACCCGGCGTGTAAACGCCGACTTTAGCCGTCTGGTGCAAGCGATTGTGGCTCGTATCTAAGGAGGAATTGTGTTGGACTGGAAAATCAACAGCGAGCAGGCAGCAGAGGCGATCCGCAAACGGATCCGGGTGCAGCCGAGGGTCGGGATTATTCTAGGCTCCGGACTTGGCGATTTGGTGAATGAGATCGAACAGGCCGTCTCAATTGATTATGAAGAGATCCCGCATTTTCCGAAGTCAACCGTTGAAGGGCACGCTGGACGCTTGATTATTGGCCTGCTGCAAGGGCAGCCTGTCCTTGCCATGCAGGGACGCTTTCATTATTACGAAGGTTATTCGATGAAAGAAGTTACGTTCCCAGTGACCGTCATGAAGCAACTGGGGATTGACACGCTGATCGTGACGAACGCGGCGGGTGGAATGAATCCAGCGTTTCAGGCGGGCGATTTGATGCTCATTCGGGATCATATCAACTTTACCGGTGCGCACCCGTTAATTGGTCCCAATATTGACGAGTGGGGCGCGCGCTTTCCTGATATGTCTGAGGCCTACTCGCCAGATTTGGCTGAATTGATGCAAAAAGTGGCTCAGCGGCAGGGCATTTCCTTGCAACAGGGTGTTTACGTCGGGATTAGCGGTCCATCCTATATGACTCCGGCGGAACTTAAGATGCTTGCAAAATTAGGCGGGGATGCAGTCGGCATGTCCACTGTTCCAGAAGTCATTGTGTCTAATTACTTAGGTATGCGTACTGTAGGGGTTTCCAGTATCACAGATATGGCGCTGGGCGATCAACCTGCATCTTTGAGCCACGAGCAAGTGATAGAAATGGCTAATTGGACGAAACCGAAGTTTATGTCCTTGATCAAGTCCTTTATCAGGGAGCTTGCGGAACTATGAGAGCAGTGGATGTAATTCTGAAAAAGCGGCAGGGTCTGGAGTTGACCGGTGAAGAAATTTCTTTTTTGATCCACGGGTATTGTGATGGCACAATCGCTGACTACCAAATGTCCGCCTGGGCGATGGCCGTCTTTTTCCAAGGCATGACTGCCCAGGAGACGAGCGATTTAACGATGGCGATGGTTGACTCCGGTGAAACTGTCGACTTGAGCCAAATAGCTGGGATCAAAGTAGATAAGCACAGCACTGGCGGAGTCGGCGATACTACCACGCTGGTGTTGGCGCCTTTAGTCGCATCCATTGGGGTGCCGGTTGCCAAAATGTCAGGACGCGGCTTAGGGCATACCGGGGGGACGATTGATAAGCTGGAATCGATTCCTGGTTTTTCGGTGGAGTCGACGACCGAGCAGTTTGTCGAGCGTGTGAATTCTTATGGTATCGCGATTATGGGTCAGAGCGATAACATCACTCCCGCTGATAAGAAGTTGTACAGTCTGCGCGATGTAACAGCGACAGTAGAATCGATTCCGTTAATCGCAAGCTCCATTATGAGCAAGAAGCTGGCAGCTGGTGCGGATCGGATTGTACTGGACGTGAAAACGGGCAATGGAGCGTTTATGCAGGAGAAGAGCGGTGCAGTGGAACTGGCGCGCACGATGGTCGAGATTGGGCAGCGAGTGGGGAAGCAGACGATTGCGATCGTGAGTGATATGAGCAGGCCGCTGGGCTCAGCGATTGGCAACGCGCTGGAAGTGGCAGAGGCGATTGAAACGCTGAAGGGCAAAGGGTCCAGGAATTTGGCAGAACTCTGTTTGCGTTTAGGGGCACAGATGGCAGTTTTGGCCAAAGTAGCCCCTGATGAACAGTCCGCCCTGAAGCTGTTGGAACATGCGCTGAACTCAGGGCAAGCGACCCGGAAAATGCAGGAATTCATCCGCATTCACGGCGGAGACGAGCGGGTGGTGGAGGATTTGACCCTACTTCCGCAGGCGCAGCGGCAGGAGATCGTCTCTGCAACCAGGTCCGGTTATATTTCCGGCATCGCCGCAATGGAGCTGGGGACGTGTGCGATGCTGCTAGGTGCTGGGCGTCAGACTAAAGCGTCCGCGATCGATCTGGCAGTCGGCATTAAGCTGCACCATCAAGTTGGAGATTACGTGAAACTTGGCGAAGCGCTGGCCACTTTGTACGTGAATGACTCTAAAAATCTGTCGATCGTGGCACAAAGGGTTGCAGGCGCATTTCGTTTTTCGGAGGTACCAGTCACACCGCCGCCATTAATCTACGAAACAGTCTCACAATGAACCTCTGATGAACGGCAAGAGCTGCAGCAGCTGTGTGAGCAGGAAAAGCAGCACGCCAGCAAGCGTACCTACGAGCGCGCCGTTGATGCGGATCCACTGGAGGTCGCCGCCTACTTTGGACTCAATCGTTTGGACAAAATGCTTCTCGTCTAATTGTTCAAGGTTTTCGATGATCAATTGCCCAATCACGTGATGGTGCTGCCTGAGCAATAGATACATTCTGGATTTCAACCAATTGTCGATGGCATGTTTCTTCTGTGCGTCTGCCAGCAGTAAATTCAACTGCGAGTTCACATAGCCAAAGAGGCTATGCAGCATGTCGTGCAGCGGCCCAGAGCTGGCGGGCTCCACCGCTTCGTTTTTGATCGACTGCAGTAGGGCGGACAATGGAACGGATAACTCAAGTCTTTGCAGGGCCGACTGTTTCCAGCTTTCGATCGATGCAATCAGCTCTTCATTTTGTCTTAATTGATCGGCCCAGAGCGGCAGCAATTCCACTATTTTGTGCCGCAACTCATTGGTGCGGTCGTACCTCATCTTCTGCAGTTCAACTTGTAATCGTTCGTGTATAAGTGCAGCCAATTCCGGATAGTTAATCACATCAAAACGATCCAGCGCCCAGAGACCGAGTTTTTTAAATGGATTGCCTGTCGCCGCAAAACTTTCGCCCGCCTTATGCAAAACGGGAATTAATTTGTCGCGAAAATCAGGCGTTTGTACCAACAGCAAAGTTTCATCAATCAAACTATCCATGATGGCTTCATCGTGACCAGACGTCATCGTCAAGGTCAATACATTTGCCAGCAGCGGAGATAGCGCGACGCCGCTTACAACCTGCTTGATGAATTTGTCCAACATTGCAGCGACCTTTTCGATATCAAACGTTTGCAGGAAGCGGCTGAGCAGTCGTTCCAACCTGAACGGCACTTCGGCCGCTGCGTCCGGATTCCAGAGCCTGAGCAAAAAATCCAGCGGTGAAAACTTCTGCAGTTTCTCCTCCAGGAGCGTCAGACTGAGCCAATCTTTTTCCACCACTTCGGCGATCGCCTGTATCATCTGGTCTTTGTTATGCGGGATAATTGCGGTGTGCGGAATCCAGCGCTGGCCGAGCGGATGGCGAAACAAAGCTGTCACTGCGAACCAGTCAGCCAGTCCGCCGACAAGACCCGCCTCAAATCCAGTGAAACAAAGTCCGCCGATCCACGTGTGTCGAAACGGAAGGCTGATGAGCCAACCAATTCCTGCAATCAGGAGCGACAACTGCGCCAAGACTCGTGGTGGTAATTTCATATCGTTTTTGAGCTGCCCTCCTCCAGATTCCAATCGAATAATCCAATTAATTCTAGTCTTGCATTCTAATCCTATTTAAGACAATATAAAGCTTAATAGACAAAAAAGAGCCATAACTACTTGATTTACACTGTGTAGGAGCGTGACAACAAGATGACAAATCAGTTACTAGTAGAAGCTGACCATTATCGCACTTTGGTAGACGGGGCCTGGAGAACTCCTGCCAGCAATCTCTATCTGACCATTACTGCACCTTCTGATAATTCTATAGTAGGCTATGTCCCCGCTATGGGGCAAGCAGAAGCTGTAGAAGCGATCGAATCCGCCAAACGTGCGCAAAAAGCTTGGGCAGCGCTCCCGGTTCATGAGCGTTCCGAGATTTTGATCCGCGCAGCTGCTCTGCTCGATGAGCGGGCTGAGGAAATCGGTTCGGTCATTATGCGTGAAGTGGCCAAGAAACGGTCTTCCGCCATTGACGAAGTAAAACGGACTGCAGATCTCATCCGCTTTACCGCTGAAGAAGGCAAACGGGTAAACGGCCAGACGCTGCAGGGAGATGCGTTCCCAGGCTACAACAAGAATAAAGTGTCATTTGTCACACGCGTTCCACTCGGTGTCATATTAGCCATTTCGCCATTCAATTATCCAGTCAACCTGTCCGCTTCCAAAATCGCTCCGGCGCTTGCGACAGGGAATTCTGTCGTTTTCAAACCAGCGACACAGGGTGCCATCAGTGCGCTGCATTTAGTTAAAGCATTCCACGATGCAGGGCTGCCAGCCGGTGTCTTGAACACAGTGGTGGGTAAAGGTGCCGAAATTGGCGATTTCCTTGTCCAGCATCCTGATATCGCGATGATTTCTTTTACAGGAGGTTCACAAAACGGCTCGCGCATTGCAAAGTTAGCCGGAATGATCCCGCTGGTCATGGAACTTGGCGGCAAAGATGCTGCGATCATTCTGCCAGATGCCGATCTGGATCTAGCGGCAAAACAAATTGTTTCGGGCGCATTCAGCTATTCAGGTCAGCGTTGTACGGCAGTAAAACGTATCCTTGTGCATCAAGGTGTAGCTGATCAGTTAATCGAGAAAATGGTGCCGCTGATCAAAAAGCTGTCAGTCGGGGCTCCTGAGGACAACGCCGATATCACTCCGCTTATCAGTGACAGCGCTGCAGATTATGTGCAAGGTTTGATTGATGACGCCGTGGCTAATGGCAGTTCATTGGTAACTGGCGGCAGACGGGACGGCCGCACGATACACCCGACTTTGCTTGATAACGTGACTGTCGATATGCGCATTGCCTGGGAAGAACCATTTGGTCCGGTACTACCGATCATTCGTGTTTCCTCGACTGAACAAGCGATCGAAATCGCGAACGCTTCCGAATACGGGTTGCAGTCCAGTGTCTTTACCCAGGACATTGGGCAAGCATTTCGGATTTCAGAACAGCTGGAAGTCGGCTCTGTACAAATTAATGGCCGTACGGAACGCGGACCTGATCATTTCCCCTTTATCGGTGTAAAATCGAGTGGAATGGGTACGCAAGGGATTGCCTACAGCCTGCAATCGATGACTCGCCAGAAATCAATGGTGATCAACATCAACTAATTCCAGTTTCACCCTGCGAAACAGCAGTACAGCAATAACTTGCAAACTGCCAACGACCAGGACATAAGCGGGAATCCATTCTTTTGCAAGCAGCTCATATGTGATGAGAAATCCAGCCACGCTGATGACCCTGCCGACATTGAGTGAGATTTCCCGCTCCACGATGTACTCTTTTTCATGCTTCTCATGAGCCTCATCAATTACCTGGAACACACGAGTGCCATAAGGAACCGCAAACAGCGGCGTAAATAGTGAGGTGACCACTCCATAAAGCAAAATCGTAAGCGGAGTGGTCCCCCATAAAAATACGGCAATCACTGCTGTGGATAAAAATGAGCTGATCAGCATGGATTCATTGTACCAATTTGATTTAATCCATTTGCCTACGATGAAGAAGGATAAGCTTGAGATGAGAGCGGTCCACGCTGAGAATTTCCCCAGCGCCCATTCGCTGCCCGTGGCCATAAACACGAGGATTGCACCGAAGAACGTAAATACTCCCTGCCTGCCGCCTTCAAAGAGGTTCGCGAGCAGTGCGCGTGACCAGTTCGGATGACGCCGTTTAAACAAAGGTGCAGGAAGATGCGCTTCATCTCTTATATCATCTCGTTTTATTCGCAAACTGGCCAGGAAGCTGATCACAAGTGAACTGAGCGACGCGGCAAACACCAGATGATAGCCAATGGTTGAAAACCTGGAAATAATAAAGCCTGATAGCAGTGGGCTTACTACCCCCGCGAGCGCTGCAATAACACCCATGCTGCTGTTGAATCGCGCTCGGTCTTGTGTGTTTATGAAATGATACGAAAGCAGATTGAACCCAAACCAGTAACTTCCCGCGCCAAATCCCATCAGCGTTCCCATGACATACACATTGGACTGCTGTTTCGTCAGCAGTACAACCGTATAAAACAAGCCGCAAAACACCAAACCTGCTCGAATTGCAGTGATTGAAGACAGTTTCGGAATGGACCGTGCCGCCCAAAACACAAAAGGGATAATGAGGAAGTGAATCCCATTAAACAGCGCGAGTGGAACGAGGCTGCCTCGTTGTTTCCACAAGAATACGTTCACAAACGCACCTGATAAACTCCCTGCCAGAAGGAAGCTGCCGTTGATCCATACAAGCAATGCTGCTGGTTTTGGGTTGCCCCGGCTCATTCCATCCAACTCCCTTTGAATCAGTTAATCTTTGGATAGGATAAACCAAAGGGAGGGATTTCATGTGAAAAAACTCCCAATCTCAGTTGAAATAGGGAGTTTGAATCGATTGCAACATCTCGGGTTAGCTGCGAGTATCAATTACTGCCCAGAATCCTTTGTCATTCTCAAAAAACAATTCAATTCCAAGCAGCGTCGGGTCAAATTGATGATAATCGCGCAAATAGGTAGCTACAGCATCGATCATATTCTGCTCAGTCAATCGCGCGTATAAACGACCATTTCTGCCATCTTCCGGTTGAGCGCTAAACCCTTGACCCTCAGTGAAGAAGAGTTCTGCGCGTACATGTTCGGCTGCGACCCGCTCATACTCAGCTGTGTATACACAAACGGCGTCGATCAAATCTTGTTCTTCAAAGAAGATTTTCAAAACTGTCCACTTCTCTTTCACAATGGAATTCCAATTTAGAACACGAACGCCTGCTGGTAAAACAGCAGAAGTCGCTGGTTATCGTCTCAAAAACAGCCGGCGAACAATGCGCCATACAATAAAAACGATCAATAAGTCAAAGACAATTCCGAACAGACTACCGAACCCGAATCCACCATACCCGCCGCCGTATCCGCCGCCGTAACCAAACGGATGGAACATCGACTGGAACACGGAGCCAGCAATTGCACCGGCAGCCATCCCGCCGAAGAAGGATCCAAAGCCTGATCTAGGTGCGAAGCTGCTGCCGAATCCGCTGCCGGTTTTAGGCGTTGGCGTCACACTCGATGAAGGCCGCTGCACACCTGAACTATGTTGGGTCGGGTTAGAAGTGGCGGGAGGGGAGTAGGAAGGACTGGAACCGCCTGAAGAGCTTCTCCCGCCGCCGCTGAAACTTCCCCCGCGGCTTGCCGCTAGTGCAGGGTCGGCTGAGAAGATCAGCATGCCAGCCAGGAACATCGACGTAAAAATTTTAATCCACTTTGACATATATAGTCACCTCTTAAGTGTATTACGGATCACATAGAAAAAAGTTGCATTAATTTCATTATAAACTTGAATATGGTAGGTTACAAACAGTATCTTTATTCTAATCCACTGGAGGTTCAGTTATGCCTGAATTAAAATCGAAG
>JAQBPP010000215.1 GCA_028287455.1 Bacilli bacterium
TACGGGGTGCACGGTGAAGGCGGCGATGGTGTAACCATTGTGTCGATCTGACACTCGCCCACCTCGTCCACTGATAGAAAAAAGGAAGCCTCCAAGGCTTCCTTTTTTCTTAGGTACTAGGCACAGAGTTCACAACAGCGGAAGGATCACTGGTCACCCCTTGAGAATTCACTGCCCGTATCCGGTAGTAATACTTAGTGCCGGCCGTGAGTCCGGAATCTCGATAGGAAACACCACTGACTTGTGTAGCTGATCCAAACACCGAACCATCCATGCTTTTTTCCACAACGTAAGATGCTGCATTTGGTACAGCTTTCCAAGAGAGATCCAAATCGCTTCCCGTATGTGGGTTAGAGATTGCCGGCGACGGTGCGCCGATGCCCCCTCCTGATGAACCGCCGCTGCCTGCGCCTGCACCAGAGTTGAGCGTTACAGGTACAGACTGCGGACTTTCGCCCGATGGGGTGACAGCAGTCACCTGATAGGTCAATTTACCTCCCTGCACCAGCTGCGGGTCATCGTATTGGGTGGCTTTTGTTGAATCGATCAACGTGAAGTTCGTGCCGTCAGAACTGCGATAAATGTTATAAATTTGCGCGTCTTTAACAGTATTCCAACTTAGATGCGGCCCTGTGGGACCTTGTGAAACAGTTACACCCGCAGGAGCTGCTCCGGAGGTGCCGCCTCCTTTTGCGCCGCCTGATTGACCGACCGATACGGTCGCCGTACTGCCTGCAGGCTGGATGATGCCGTTTACCACTGCAGACACCTGGTAGGCGAAGCTTCCGCCGGAGGTGATCGATTTATCCACATAGCCGGGCTTGGTCAGCATGTCTTGTGTAATGATTTGGCTTTGACCCGCTGCGTTTGAACGCAGTACGTAATACCCGTCTGCACCTGGTATTGCCGACCAGGTCAGCGTCACACTGCCATCGGATCCTACGGTTGCCTGCAAGTCAGCAGGCGATGCCACAGATGTACTGCCGCCAGCCCCGCCAGTGGATGAAACAGTTCCGGTGGCGGAAGAAATGTATTCCCGGTCATAATCAGGCGGCAGATATTGCGGGTCGTTGTTGATCAGCGTGTAGGGGCTGCGTTTGATGAAAAGTCCTTCTTTTACCGGACCGCCGACCAGAGTTTTCGGATCGGTGATAAATACCTTTTTCCCGTTAACGACCGTGTATTTTAGCTGCACCACTACATCATCCGGCTGGGTCGGAACCATATCTGACGTGAACCAATCAGTTGATATCACACTGCCATACTGACTGCTGTATTGCTTATCCAAATCAGTAGGCAGCTTGCCTGATAAAATGCAAACTTGCGCTTGCTGCACGCCTGCTGGAGCCGGTGCGAATTGAGTGGCTTGATTCGGAATTAGCGGATAGATTTGATCCATCATGGCGTTCCATAAGTCCTTGGGTCTGTTCCCCTCGCTGTAGCTAGGGGTTGATGGAAGTGCGGTCGGCGTGTTGTAGCCAACCCAGATTCCAAGTGAAACATCAGGGGTATATCCCACAAACCAGGCATCTTTATTCGAGTCGGTGGTACCCGTTTTGCCAGCAATCGTTTTTCCCGGAAAATGTGTGCCCACTGAATATGCCGTTCCCTCATAGGAATGCACTACATCTTTTAACATATCGGTCATAATAAATGCAGTTTGCGGTGTAAACACTTTGGTGTCGGTAGATTGATGCTGATAAATCACATTGCCACGGCGATCCACAATATGGTCCACTACAAATGCGTCTTTGTGTACCCCTTGATCGGCGAACGTCGAAAAGGCGCTGGTCTGTTCTTCAACCGTGACCCCCTGACTGAGACCGCCGATTGCAGATGACAATACATTATCTTGATCGGTAAGCGTAGTGATGCCCATCTTCTTCACATAACTCAGTCCCACTTGGGGTGTAAGCTTCTGGAAGATTTTGATCGCCGGAATGTTGAAGGAATGAATCAGTGCGCTGCGTACGGAAATCAAACCATGAAATTTAAAATCATAATTAAATGGCGTGTAATCTTTGCTGCCGGCCCCGCCAGGCCAAACGGTCGGAACATCATCTATTCCCATTCCGGGGAAGATGAGTTTTTTATCGATCGCCGGTCCATAGTCGGCGATTGGCTTCATGGTGGAGCCAGGTTGTCTCGGCAGCAGAGTATGATTGTTTTGGTCGTCGTTGAAGTTGCGGCCGCCGCCAATGGCGAGGATTCCGCCTGTTTTGTTGTCGATCAAAGAGGCCCCGGCTTGCTCATACTCCTTAACTGTTTTGCCGTCGGCCCCTGTGACAGAAATCGTGGTTCCAGCGCCAAAGTTGGCATCGTTTTGTATGACATTTTCTACACTGTTTTGCATCTTCAAGTCGATCGTGGTATAGACCTGGTATCCGCCGCTGTCCAGCGCTTTTTTCGCGTCTTCTTTGTTATCGAACTGTTTGGTGCTGAACAATGCGTCCACGGCGCGTTGTTCAACATCCGTCTCCACATAAGGGTGCGCAGAATTGCTCGATTTGGAAGGATCCGATTTCACCAGACTCGCTTTAATGTCGAACGCTTTGGCATCTGCCAACTGCTGATCGTTTATGTAGCCATTGTCCCGCATCTTGCCCAGCATGTAGTTTTGTCTGACGATCGCGTTCGGTAAATTGGAATAAGGATTTAAATCGGCTGGGTCGTTTGGCAGTGAAGCGATCAAAGCAGCCTGCGCGACATTCAGTTTATTTGAGGGTATGCCAA
The DNA here is from genome assembly GCA_028287455.1 of Bacilli bacterium. Taxonomy (GTDB): domain Bacteria; phylum Bacillota; class Bacilli; order Tumebacillales; family JAQBPP01; genus JAQBPP01. Next base: position 2,734 of record JAQBPP010000215.1, read on the forward strand.
AGAACGCTTTGGACGCGGCTTGAATGCCATACAAATTCTGACCAGACTCTGATTGGCCAAAGTAGATCCAATTTAAATAGGTAGTCAGAATTTCATCCTTGTTCATCACTTGTTCAAGTTTGATCGCATAGTAGGCTTCCTGTACTTTGCGTTTAATCGTCTTATCGCCTTCGGGGAACATCACGTTTTTCACAGTTTGCTGTGTGATCGTGCTGGCGCCGGATGCATACCCATGGTGCAGCAGGTCCTGGAAGACAGCGCGGACCATGGCGACTGGATTGATCCCCATATGTGTATAAAAGTTTTTATCTTCCCCTGAGATAAAAGCATTTACGACAGGCTGGGATACGTCCGACAGGCTTTTGATCAGTTCCCGGTTGCCGTCTCCCTGCGTTTGTCCAAGCAATTGGTTATTTCGATCATAAATAAATGTCGTGGCCTCAATCGAGGTGAATTTCTTCAGGTCCAACGCCGGCGCATCCTTGATCTGAGAAATCATATAGGCGGCGCCCGCTCCGCATCCAGTCACCAGCATAGCCACCAGAATAAAACAGGTGATGCCTATTATCTTCCAAATCTTCTTTTTCTTGTTTGGTTTTTTAGTTTTATTGGGTGATGATTGATTTGCATTGTTCTTGGATCCTGCCATGCGTTAATCTTCCCCCTATCACCAGTATTCTACCATAAATACATTCGATTTCGCTTTTTGACATTTGTCATAGCGATTGTTAAAATATGTTGATACGTTACGGTTTTTCGAGTAAAACTGTCCCTCGCTTGGGAGGGGCTTTTTCTTTATAGTCTTGAACGAGACAAGCCAAGGGGGCTATTTAGTATGTCTACCGAATTAGACGTTCAGCTTGACCAGGAAGTTGCACGTCAGCTGAAAATTATCAGCCGCGGTGTGGCTGAAATCGTTCCGAAGGGCGAGCTGTCACAGAAATTGCGTAAATCGATTGCCACGAAGACGCCGTTGATCGTGAAATTAGGCGTGGACCCGACAGGCATCGATTTAACATTGGGTCACACGGTTGTCCTGCAGAAGATGAAACAGTTTCAAGACTTAGGGCATCGCGTCCATCTGCTCATCGGAGATTTTACAGCAACAATCGGCGATCCATCAGGCAAATCTGAGACGCGCAAGCAGCTCACGCGCGAACAGGTTTTGGAAAATGCAAAAACCTATTCAGATCAGGTGTTTAAGATCTTGGACCGCAGCAAAACTGAAATTGTTTACAACTCTGACTGGCTTGCTCCGTTCACCTTTGCAGATGTAATCCAATTGACTTCCACCATGACTGTCGCCCGCATGCTCGAACGGGAAGATTTCCATAACCGGTTTACGCAAAACTTGCCTTTGTCGATTCATGAATTTTTCTATCCTTTTATGCAGGGATATGATTCTGTTGCGCTCAAAGCAGATGTCGAGCTGGGCGGCACCGATCAGAAGTTCAACATTTTAATGGGACGCATGCTGCAAAAGGAGTACGGGCAGCCGCAGCAGGTTTGCGTTTTGCTGCCGATTCTGGAAGGTTTAGACGGCGTGCAGAAGATGTCGAAATCACTTGGCAATTACATTGGGATTAACGAAGACCCGGTAAATATGTACGGGAAAACGATGTCGATTCCAGATTCTATTTTATTGCGCTACTTTGAATTGTTGACTGATCTTTCACTGGAGGAGATTGAGGAACTTCGCAGTGGGATTGCCTCGGGCAGTGTGCACCCGCGCGATGCCAAAATGAAATTAGCTTGGATGCTGGTAGCCAGATTCCATGATGGCGATGCTGCTGACAGAGCGGAACAGCATTTTAAAACGGTGTTTCAAAAAGGCGCGCTGCCCGAGGATATTCCGGTGGTGTCGATCGCAGCTGAACCACTGTCGATCGTGCAGTTGTTGACTACGAACAATCTTGCGACATCGAACTCTGACGCCCGGCGTCTGGTGCAAGGCGGGGCAGTGAAAGTGGATGGCGACAAAGTCGATCGCCCGGATCAACAAATTGTACCGCAAACAGATATGGTGGTTCAGGCGGGCAAACGCAAATTTATACGGCTAAAAGTGGAATAAACGTCTCTTCTGCCCTCTCCTTTCATATTGCTTAGATAGGAAGGGGAGACAGCCATGTGGCGGTATCGGCGATCGCGGATGGGAATTCGGCCTGCGCCAGTTCCGCTGCGCGTTGTGATTTTTATTTATTTTCTTTGTTTTGTGAGCATTTGCGGCGGATTTCTCGTTTACATTGAGGATTCAATTAAGCCAATGTATGAGCAGTTGGCAGAATCCGTTTCACGCCGTGTAGCCACTGATGCGATCAGCGCCGCGTTGTTAAAGGATATTGCGCAAGACACTCAATCGGACAACCTGCTCAAGGTCATTTTGGATAAGGATGGCAGAGTGACCGCGGCTCAGGTGAATTCGCTGGAAGTCGCCAGGCTTCAGAGTATGCTCACCCGCCACGTTCAAGATGCGCTAAATGATATACCACCTCAAGATTTGTCTCTTCAGCTGGGCCTGGTTTTTCATAATACGTTGATGGCGGGCCTTGGACCAACCGTGGGCTATCGTCTTTTACCGGTGGGCAATGCAATGTCGTCAATGGATGCTGTGTACCAGCAGGCAGGTCTGAACCAAACGTTGAACATTCTTTATTTGAACATAACGGCGCAGGTGCGAATTGTTGCGCCGTTTCTTACCAAAGTAGTCGAAATCAATACTCGTGTGCCGATGGTGTACATTCTGCTTGCAGGACAGATGCCGGCTAATTTCTATAACGCTGTGGGTGCACCGTTTATGCCGGGCGGCATGCCTCAGGGTACTCAGGGTAATCCTGTGAGTCCGCGCAGTGCTGGTTCAGCTGGTTCAGCTGGTTCGGTGAATACCAATCATATTCCCTAAGCGGCTATGTATTCTGCTCAGAGATGGGAGTTTCACTTGTGAATGAGGTTACGAAACAATTTGTGCATTTATTTAATGTAGAACAAGATTTTTATGAATGTCATGAGATCTTCGAAGCGGCCTGGAAATCGTCCAACGATTCTATGGAGGCGGTTTTTTACAAGTCACTTGTACAAGTGGCAACAGCTCAGTTTAAGCTGCGCAAAGGAGTACTTCGGGGCGTGCATAAACTCTACGGCTAT
>JAQBPP010000090.1 GCA_028287455.1 Bacilli bacterium
CTCAATTTATCGTATTTCTGATCTTCCAGAAAAATATAGTAGACGGGATTGCTACAACTGGGTTAAAGGGATAAATTGGAATTCAAGGTGGTGCAATCGATGCCTACTATACGGGATGTGGCCAAACGAGCAAATGTGTCAACAGCCACTGTATCCAGGGTTTTGAATCACCATCATCTAGTTGTGCCTGATAAACGAGACCGAGTCTTGCAAGCGATTCAAGAATTGGGATTTAGGCCAAATGGGCTGGCCAGAGGATTAATTAATGGACGCTCCCAAACGATTGGCGTTATAGTTCCGGATATTTCCAGCTTTCCTTTTGCTGAAGCAGTAAAAGGAATGGCTGAAATGGCACACGATTTAGGGTGGAATCTCATTATGTGCAGTACCAATGGTGATTTGGGCCGAATTAGCAGTTATTTGCAAATGTTCGTGGAAAAACGGGTCGACGGGATCATCTGTATGAAGAGCCCTGTGTTAGAAGAACATTATAAACTTCTTTGTCAGCAGAGCATTCCCGTCGTTTTGGTTGCGTCCGCCAGTAAATACCCGCTTGTCTCCATCCGCGTCAATCGTGAGCAAGCCAGTTTCGATGCCGTAAATTATCTGATTCAAAAGGGACATCGCAAGGTCGGGTTGGTTTCCGGACCCATCGAGGATACGATTGCGGCCGTTCCGAAAATTAGCGGTTATCGCAAAGCACTGGCAGACGCAGGAATTGAGTACGACGCGGAGCTTGTCTATTGCGGCCAAAATTATCTCTTTGAGAACGCGAAAGTGGGTGCGGAATGGTTGATAAGCAGATCACCTGATTTAACTGCCATTTATGCAGCGAGTGATGAAATGGCATTTGGGATCTATGCCTACTGCTTTGGAAAAGGAATTCGCATTCCACAAGATCTGTCAGTAATTGGATATGACGGCCTCAAACTCGCTCGCATGCTGACACCGCCGCTCACGACGGTGACTCAGCCTCTTTTGCAAATGGGGGAAACGGCAGTTTCCAAGTTGGTGAACCTGATCAATGGGCTACCAGGAGAATCGGTTACAGATATGGAATATCAAATTATGGAAAGAGAGTCTGTACTTAACCTTGTCGCCCTGCAATAATTCGTTCAAACAGAAAGGTGGATAAAACAGTGAAAGTGTTTCAGGCTGCCCTTGTCGGGATTGGCGGATTTGGAAAAACACATACTGGAAAACTAGTACAATTAGCGAGCAGCGGAGTATTAAAATGCGTTGCTTTTACAGAAACCAATATTGAAGCCAATCGGGACTCTTATGAGAAATTGAGTGCGATTGGTGCACGGCATTATTACGATTTTGAAGAAATGCTGCACGAGCATCCGGAGCTCGATTTCGTGGTGATTGCCACACCCATTGCCCTGCATCAATCGATGGGAAGGTTGGCTCTGGAACATGGTTGCCATGTCCTGATGGAAAAACCGCCAGCGGTAACCATTCAAGATATGGATGCATTAATCGCTGCAGCCAAGCGCAGTGGAAAGCGCTGTCAAATTCAGTTTCAAAATACGTGCGGGCAAGCTTTCCAGGTGCTTCTTTCCAAGCTTAACGAAGGGATTATTGGCGAGGTTCAATCGATTACAGGCGTAGGAATGTGGAAAAGGACTGATAGTTATTATGAGCGGACGTCCTGGGCCGGTAAATTAACCCACAATGGAGACTATATACTGGATGGAACATTAAATAACCCCTTTTCCCACTTATTGAATAACTGTTTACTGGCAGCGGGCGCAGGAGATGCCTCCCGAGCACGGCCGCAATGGGTGCAAGCAGAGTTGTACAAAGGACACCCAATCGAAGGAGAAGATACGTCCTGTGTGAAAATCGGGACGGAAACAGGAGCCGAGGTGAGGTTTTATTCAACATTATGCCACACCACGAATGAGGAACCTTACATAGCGGTACAAGGAACAAACGGGAAGATCATTTGGGGGTATAAGAACACGTTGGACTTTGTGGACAACCAAGGAAATCAGCACCAGGATCTTTTCCCTGAAGAAGATTTGATTTTAAAAATGTATATGAATTTAATGCAAGCAATCGAAGATGAGACCGTTCAACTTTATAGTTCCGTTGAAGCGTGCCGCAATTTTGTACTTGCCACCAATGGCGCTTTTGAATCCTCCAAAGAGACGCATGCGATTGCTGCTGAACATTTAATCAAACAACAGGAGGACAAAACGATCGCCACGTACATCCCTACTATTGATGGAATCATTCGGACGGCAGTTGAAAATGGATTGCTTTTTTCTGAAATGGACGTGAAATGGTCGGTAAAAACAGATCGGTTTTCACTGGATCACTATGAGGAATTTAAACTGTTTTAACCGATTGTTCTGACCGTTCAGTAACGATTAATATACTTATACAAGTTGGATAAAACCAACATTCTATGCCACTTTATCACCTGGGAGCGATAGAAGATATAGATAAAATACGTATGGGTATTATCGGTACAGGAGGCATCGCAAATTTGCATGCACGTCAATTAGCGGAATTGCCGGAAGCCGAAATTGTGGCAATCGCTGATCCAAACCATGCAAACGTAGATAAGTTTGTCTCCAGGTTTGGACTGGAAGAAGTTCAACGGTTTCCTGATTATCAAGACATGCTCGAGCAATCCACATTGGACGCTGTCCTGATTTGCTCGCCGCACACACTTCATTTTCAGCAGGCTTCAGATGTTTTAAACAAAGGTTGTCATGTACTAATTGAGAAGCCGATGACACTTGTTCGACAGTAGAAGCGCAGCAATTGATTGCTGCCGCCGAACAGACAGGAAAGATTTTGCAGGTGTCGTATCAACGCCATTTTCAACCGGAGTTTCTGCTGATTCGATCAGCAATTTCTGAAGGAATGATCGGCAAATTGACTTCTGTCACCGCATCTCTTTATCAAAATTGGAAGCAAGGCACGACAGGCTTGTGGCGGCAGGTTCCGGAATTATCGGGCGGAGGCATGCTGATGGATTCGGGCAGTCATATTTTGGATGTGCTGCTTTGGACCACGGGTCTTACTCCGGTGGAAGTGAAGACTCAACTGCAGCAGCAAGGTAGCCCGGTAGAAATCGATTCCTTCACGTCAATCCGTTTTGCAGAAGGTGCGATTGCTGGACTAAATATTGTGGGTTTTGCACCGTGCTGGCATGAAACTTATGTGTTCTGCGGCGAAGAAGGCGGGATCTTCTTTGATAACGGGAAGATAACCATCCGCAGAATGCGTCAGGAACCAATCGTTCCAGAGTTGCCCACACAAACTACCAATCAAGATAAGAGTTTTATTGATGCAATACGGGGACGACATGAAGTGATGGTGCCCGGCACATTTGCGTTGAAAGTGGTCCAGTTAACTGAGATGATTTACCAAGCTGCTAATTATCACCCGTCAAAAGCTACCTAGGTTTAAGCGCATCAGCGTGAGGAGGATTCTTTTATGAGTATCAAGATCGGTACACGAATTCCACCCAAACTTGCAAGTGAAGGACTTGAAAAAGTGGCATCTTGGGCAAGCAGCATCGGTTTGGACGTATTAGATCTGCCCACACTCACTGCGGAAGAAAAACAAATTTGCCAAACGGCCGGAATCGGAATCGGTTCAGTCGATGCAGTCCAGGTCGGTCAGTTACTCAGCCGTGATGAAGCGCGACGTGCGAGTGCGGCTGATGCTTTGAAAAAACACATGGATAACATCGCACAGTTTGGTGCGCGTGTGCTGTTCATGTGTCTGGTTCCAGAAGACCGCACTGCTGCTCGCCGGGAAACATTTGACATTTGGAAGGAATCCTTTCCAGAACTAGTTCGTCACGCGGAACAGCGGGGAATCTATATTGCCATCGAAGGGTGGCCGGGTCCTGCGCCGCACTATCCGACGATCGGCTGTACCCCAGAAATGTGGCGCGCTATGTTCGAAGCGATTCCATCGCGCAATTTCGGACTGAATTATGATCCCTCTCACCTGGTTAGACTCGGTGTTGATTATTTGCGCGTGTTGACAGAATTTGGGGACCGAATTAATCACTGCCATGGCAAAGACACTGAGATTTTACACGATGACTTATACGAATGTGGAATTCTCCCAGCAACTTTTGGCGCAAAATACGCATTTTCTGAAGGATCCTGGCGTTACACCATTCCT
>JAQBPP010000254.1 GCA_028287455.1 Bacilli bacterium
GAAAGCCATGTTTACGCGTTGTCGTGAAGTTGGTATTAACTTTTTCGATACTGCAAACGTTTATAGCCAGGGGCGGTCTGAAGAAATACTCGGAGAGTGCATTGCGGATTGTAGGGATGAAATTGTACTCGCTACAAAAGTTTTTTATCCCATGGGAAAAGACATTAATGCCGGAGGACTTTCCCGTCGTCATATCATGCTTGAAGTCGAAAACAGCTTGCGACGGTTAAAGACGGATCGCATTGATTTTTACTTTGTGCATATGTTTGATGAGAATACGCCTATGGAAGAAACACTTCGCGCACTTGATGACCTACAAGCACAAGGCAAGATTCTCCATCCGGCGGTAAGCAATTGGGCAGCCTGGCAAATTACCAAGTCATTAGGGATTTCGGCAAAAGAACAGCTTGCTCGTTTTGAATTGATCCAACCCATGTATAACTTGGTGAAACGTCAAGCTGAGGTTGAAATTTTGCCGCTTGCCGCTTCCGAACAAATTGGCGTGATTGCCTATAGTCCTTTAGGAGCTGGACTCCTTACAGGAAAATACGGGGTGAACAAACGACCAGAACAAGGACGTTTAGTTGAAGAAAAAAGATATACGGATCGCTATGCGGACGAAATGAATTTTGTTGTAGTTGACCGATTTAATGCCTATGCTGCGAAACATGGGGTCAACCTTGCAACGCTTGCAGTTGCTTGGGTTATGTCCAATCCTGCAATCACAGCACCCATTATCGGGGCAAGGAATTTAGAACAGCTTGAGTATTCGCTCGCTGCTATCGATGTGGACATGACTCCACAATGGCGTGATGAAATATCTTCCCTTTCTGTTGCTCCTGCACCTGCAACGGATCGCGGAGAAACGCTGCTACCGATGTGGACATGACAACACAAGTGGATTGTCCAGCGGATGATTGGCTCGACCACCTTGCTGGGGCGAACCTGGAAATGTATCGGAAAACATTAGATCCGATTCGCCAATTTTAACATGGCGTGTGCACACGTTCTTTTCTATTATGCCCAAACCTTTTGATATCCTTACTCTAGCATATTTATAAAACTACTGTATCTTTATACATGCAGAGTGGGAACAAAAGTGGGAGGACCATGATGAAAACAAAGATCGAATCGGTTACGTCAAAAGACGGCACTACAATTAACTACCATGTGCTTGGCCATGGACCGGGATTGGTTATTTTGTCGGGGGCAAATTCGGCTTCACAGCATTATTACCCACTTGCTTCGTATCTGTCCGACCAATTTACAGTGTATGTCGTTGATAGGCGGGGGCGAAACGATAGCGGACCGCAAGGCGAAGAATATAGTTTAACAAAAGAGTTCGAAGATGTTATCGCTTTACTCGACAAAACTCAAGCCTCGTTCTTATTCGGGCATAGTTCCGGTGCTATTATTACACTGAACGTCGCCTGCCAATATCCGTTAGCGAAAATTGCCTTGTATGAACCGCCTCTTTATTTTTCAACTGCGTGGCTGCCTGATTTCGAGCGGCTTCTTGAGAAAAAAGATGATGTCGGTGCACTGATAACCGTGTTTAAAGGCTTACAGCTGGGTGGAAAATTAGGTTTGCTGCCCAATCCGATATTGAAGCTAATGCTCACAAAATTTCTGAGTATGTAAATTTTCTACATGAATATCTTTTACAAAGTATTCGCAGTTCGATAAAAATGTTATATCCATTCAAATGCATCCCCTTGACCCCACCAGAATCACTGGATATTTCTTCGCGTTAGTTAGCGACATACAGTTCTCGCCTGGAACGCCGGACGAAATGGCTGTCCATGTAGGTGCCTCCGAAAGTGTAGATCAATGGGCTCCATCTTGTGGGATTTACCCGGCAAATGTGTATGTACGCGTGCCCTGAACCCCAGGTTTTACGATGAAAAGTCCTCCAGCCAGTGGTTGAGACACCCGATCTTCGGCAGATAAGTCCACGCTAGCCGTTGTGATATACAACTCATCCAACCGATCGCCACCGAATATACAAGATGACACTTTAGCAACAGGAACGTTGACGACATCCAACAACTCCCCAGAAGCCGGATTCCAACGGCCCACTTTATAACCATTCCACTCAGCAATCCAAAGCATTCCTTCTGCATCCACTGTCATACCGTCTGGTTCCCCATGCCCGTCTGGCATGTGAATCACAGTCCGTTTACCGGAAATTTGCCCAGAGGAAAGATCATAATCAAACGCGAGGACCTGTCGTGTTGGTGAATCGATATAATACATCGTTTGATGATCTGGACTCCAGTCCAGTCCATTGGAAATTTGTATTTGGTCAAGCACCTTTATCACTGACCAATCCTTATCCATACAATACAGGGCTCCGACGGAATGATTCCTGTTCAACATGGTTCCCGCCCAGAATCGGCCGGCCGGATCACACTTGCCGTCGTTGAATCGATTAGCTGGCAGATGTTCTTCCGGATCGAAAATCTGCTCTGTTTCTCCCGTGACCAAATCCAGCTTAAAAAAACCGTGCTTAGCGGCCATCACTGCCCCGCCAGATGCACACGGTACAACTGCACCAACCTGCTGCCCGACATCAATCGATCGGTCTTCTCTCGTTTTAGGATTAAATAAATGCACCTGGTGACCGTCAATATCCACCCAAAGCAAGATCCCTTGTTCAGCATGCCAACTAGGTCCTTCACCCAGCCTTGCTTTTGCGTCGAGCAACAATTTAGCTTCCATGTTCCAGCTCCCTTTGGACTTCTATAAAATGAATGCCCGTTAGTATAAATCTCCTACGACGACACCGAAACCATTGTTGGTTGCGATCGAGTTGTTCCACAATTTTCTAATAAATCCAGGATTGGTAGGCCGCACCAATTATTCCTGCGTTCGGGCCTAGTTTTGCCAGCTGAATCTGGACTGGATGCACCATTGACCGCAGTCCGATAGCATGCACTTGTTTTTCGACAGACAGACGAATCCACTCGCCATCTTCAACCACTCCGCCACCCAACACGATCATGGTAGGGTTAAAGATATGAATCAGGCTGACGATCGCATAAGATAATGCATGTATCATTTCTTCCACTACTTGGCCTGCAATCTTGTCCCCTGATTTCATCAATTGAAATACCAACTGTGAGGTGATGTGTTCAGGTTCAGGATCCTGCCGAACGTGTAATTCTGATAATTTTTCCCGCATCCTGTTGGCAATTCCTGTTCCGGATGCATATGTTTCCAGGCATCCGCGAAAGCCGCATTTGCATTCGGGGCCATCCATATTGACTGACAGATGCCCTAATTCACCAGCAGATCCCCATGCTCCGTGAATTAAACGGCCTTCGGAGATGATTCCCCCGCCTACTCCAGTCCCCAATGCCAAAAATAGAATATTGGACTCTGCCTGTGCTGCCCCCAAATAGTGTTCAGCTAATGCAATTACGTTGACATCATTGTCAACCCAAACCGGGAGGGAGGTAATCTTCGAAATTTCATCTCTTAGCGCAACATCATTCCAATCTGCTATGTTCGCTGTTCCAGACAATACGCGCCCTTGATGAAAATCAATTTGACCTGCTGTACCAATTCCTATTCCCTTCAGTGGTAATGATCCATTGTGGTTTGCATAATGGAAACACGCCTGAATCATGTCGTCCAGCAAATCAAGCACTTCATTCCTACTGGATTGCGGGGTTGGTGCGGACCTGCGAAAGACGATGTTGCCAGATTTGTTCACAATTCCTGCCGCAATTTTAGTACCTCCGATATCAATGCCCACGCTGTATTCCATTTCATTCACCAGCTCTTTGGTAGACAACCCTGCCTTCTACGACAGTTGTCAGCACTTCGTATTGATCATTCACAATAGTTAGATCTGCATCATAACCAGCCTGTAATTTACCTTTATATGCAGAAACGCCTATCACTTCCGCAGGTGTACAAGATGCCATATAAACCGCGTCCTGCAAAGAAATGCCGCACAAATTCACCAAATTGGCCACAGCCTGATTTAAAGTCAATACACTTCCTGCCAGAGTACCGTCTGCTAATTTCGCTTGACCATCCTCAAGGAGAACTTCTTGACCGCCTAATTCATACCGCCCATCATCCATACCTGTAGCGCGTATTCCGTCGCTGATTAATACTAATCGATCTCTGCCCTTTATTTTATAGAGTAATTTTATAACCACTGGATGCACATGGAATCCATCCGCAATTAATTCACAGCTGGCATGGTCATAATACATCGCGGCACCCACCACTCCGGGTTCACGATGATGAAGTCCTGTCATCGCATTAAAACAATGCGTGAAATGGTCCACTCCAAGACCCACAGCATGCATAATTTGTTCAAATGTGGCTGCTGAATGTCCGGCTGAAACCTTCGTTCCTTCTGATACAAGATAGCGTATAGCTTCATCAGCTCCTGGCAATTCCGGAGCGAGTGTTACTAGACGAATAAAACCTACTGATGCCTGATAAAGAGTTTGGACCTGATCCAAAACAGGATTGACCACTGATTTTTCATTCTGAGCTCCTTTATACGCACGATTGATCCATGGTCCTTCCAAGTGAATACCCATTACTTTTGCGCCTGGCAGCGTATGCGGATCCTGGGCTATTTTTGCAACCCTTTGTACAGTTCGCTCTAGTACATCCAAACTTGCAGTCATGGTAGTGGCCAGAAAACCGGTCACCCCGAATCGGGCCAACTGCGCCGATATTGCAATTAACGCCTCTGGAGCGCTGTCCATCGTGTCATAACCTGCTGATCCATGGATGTGGATATCGATCAGCCCAGGCCAAATCCATCCTTTTTTGACCTCTACTAATGAACCGTTTAATGGTTTGTGCCATTCTGAGCGTGGACCTGCATAAACAATCCGGCTGCCATCAACTACTACCAAGCCCTCATCAATTATTTCCGAAGGTGTAATAACGGTACCTGCCCACATCAGTTGATTTTCCATCTTTTTTTCCTTTCAGAAAAGAAAATTTAATCGGGCTGCGTGATTCAGTGGATACAAAAGTTCTCTCCGTTAGTTCCTGGGCCGCTGCCTGATCTAACAGGACAGTTACATCAGAATGCAATCGCAAAAGTGAAGCAGGCACTGCAGGAGTTACTTCACCTGTTAGCATGTGACGCACCGCCGCAGCTTTGTCTACGCCGTTTGCAAGCAACAAAATAGTTTTGCTTTTGTCTAAAATTGTCTTTATTCCCATTGAAACTGCGTAGCCTGGCACCTGATTTGGGGAACTGAAAAATCTCGCGTTTGATTTTATTGTACAGTCAGATAATTTTACTACATTCGTAGTCCCTTCCGCATCAGCACCCGGTTCATTAAAACCAATATGACCATTGGAACCAATTCCAAGTATTTGTATATCGATTCCGCCAACCTGATTCATTGCGGCTTCGTAATTTGCACACTCCAATGCCAGATTAGCTGCATCCCCTCTGGGAATATGCACATTCGAGGGGGGGTTCACATGCTGAAAAAAATGACACTGCATAAAACTATGGTAACTTTGTGGATGAAGCGGAGATAAACCGACATACTCATCTAAGTTAAAAGTAATTACTTGGGAAAAATCCAACTCTCCACTCCGGTGCATCCGGACTAACTCTTGATACATCCCTATTGGTGTACTGCCTGTAGCCAGTCCTAATACAGCGCCTTTCTTGGTTTGGATGCATTTTCCGACAATAGCAGCTGCAATGCGACTCATCTCTTGGTAGTTATTGAAAATGCACACTCTCACATAATCACCTCTAGACTGGCTGTTGTTAATTTTGCAAAGCAAATGCAGCAGTAAAAGACCTGCCTTGTGCTCCTTTTACACTGACTGAGACCTTAATGGTTGGACTCAGCTGAGTAACTTTAATATTTGAATCGGAGGAAAGTAGGCTGGCAGCACTTTTATTTAATTCAATCTCAATAGTCCCATTATTCAACATGGTGGGATCTGAAACTGAAACTTTAAGTTTATCGCTTGATGGTTCGTGCGTGATTACTGCTGCCTTTTTATTACTGGTGATGAAACCAACCGTCTTCGCAGCATCATTCCAGAAATTAACTCCTGTGATATTCAACTTCTTTTCTGTCACACCTTGGGCGTCGAGAGAGTTCTCCAGAATCACAACGTCTGGATCTGACGCGTATGCATTAAGTTCAGCATCCGTTTTATTAGGAAGAATTACGTAGGCATAATGAGCATTCACTGGATTTTTACCATGATCAAACCATAAGGTAAGAAAATGATTTGAAATTTGAGAACTCGGCTCTGAATTGTTTATTGTTGACCACTCTGCAGTCCTTACTTCTCGAAGCCCATGGACTGTTGCAGGTGTTGGGAAATAGTACCCTATGTTTGAATTTTTGCTGTTTCCTTGCAAGTTGATCCACTTCACATCCGGCATCACCTGGTTCCAACCACTGGCAACCGGGTAACTTTGACCATTAACAGTCAAAGGGTTATCTCCTTCAATGCTAAGTTTTCGGTTATCAATTGTTGTTTCAATCGTATTGCTGTCTGCGCTGCTGATGCCGGAACCTAGCGCCACAATTTCGTCGTCGAATAGAAACCAGGATTTTTTGGCAGCCAGCGGGCTATTGTATTGCTCCAATTGCATGCCAGCTGTGCCGTAAAGACCGTCGATTGATGTACCGCCTACCCATGACTGTCCAGATTTATACTTATAAGGAACGCCGTCTTTCATCGGCATTCTGTCGACAGTTGTGCCGGCCAAGCGATACGGGTCAACTGTAGCCCAGTAACCGCCGCTGTATTGGCCTAAATCGGAATTATATAAATAGGTCATACCCGAGCTTGTAAACCATCCGTGTAAATTCTCACCATTCATCGTTTCATAACTTTGGATGCGGCTGGAAAACAGGCTTAACCCAAAACCAAAGTCTGGCCGCAAATGAACAACTCGATCCATATTTGGATACTGCTTTTGTTCCACCAGGTCGGTCGATGGTTTAATCGTGGGATCATTGAGTACAACCTTAAGTTGTTGAATCAAATAGATGCTTAAACCGTCATAGGGGCTAAGATATGTATCTTCTGTGAGCCACCCTTTGACCATGCTTTTCAGTTTTACCGCATCTGCAGGGGGAGCGAACTGCGAAATTTGCAAGATAGCCTGAATGGTTTGGTGACCTGCAACATGGTCTTGCAAGCTTGATCTCGAAATGGCTCGGCCCCGCACCATGTCCATTGCTGCCCCTTTATAGATCAAAGGTGCAAACGAATCGTAAGTCCATTTATACAAGTTGCTCATATTCGGATCTTTGACTGCCCAGGTGGTGCTATTCAATAAATAAATCAGATTTGCCATCCCTTGGATCAGAACGTTTCCATAACTCAATGTATAAGGGATATTGGTGTGTTGTATAAAAGAACCATCTGGATAGAATCCTTCTCCCGAATTCACATAGAGAAATACATCGCTTAATGCATCCCGAGCGTTTGCGATCGCAGCACTGTCTTTTTCAAGTATTCCGCGAATAGCCACAGCCTGCGCTTTATCGATACGATTCGCTCCAGTGTCGTATGAGGTGCTGCCAGTAGCGATTGGCGTGAAATGTTTAACTGCTCCCATATATTTTTGGATCTGTGCTGGCGATAAATCATTGTACAGTAAGACACAAATATCATCCAAATCTTTGGGAATACCGATTTGCCACCACCACCAATTGTCATAAGCCACTGTATTTTCGTTATATTTATGTTCATATAACCACTCCAGCGCACTTATGATATCATCGCGAAGTGCAGGATCTCCTTTTAATGAAGAGCCAGTGGTGGCATAGGCCAACGCCATCTCATTGAGGCGTCGATAACTTGTTCCAACTGTGGCAGATTGGGTCCAATCCGTGAGGTCTTTCCACAAGTACTCACGTTCTTGCTGTTTATTTATTTTCGCCCAGTGGGAGCCGTCACCTGCTTTTTGCGTGATCCTCTTAATTTGTGTTGAGATATCTGGATCAGATAAGTTGTAGCTGGATCCACCTGTCAGAAATGTCTTCCATTTGTCTCTTAAACTATCGTATGTGTCCATTGGTCGCCCTTTATTCAGTCCACATCCACCGATCAAAACATTGGCTAACAAGGAAACGATCAGTGGAATAAGGAAGATAAGTTTATTTTTCAACATTTTCGTTCATACCAATATCCAGCAACACCTTTTTCCAACCGCAGAAGAGCTTCCAGGTAAAAGTAATCCCCCCAAATCAAATAGCCATCAGGCCCCATTCCGCCTCTTACATAATAGGAACCATGATCAATCAATCCCTCGGCATCGGGTTGATTAACAGTTGAATAGTTGTTAACAAGTGATTTCATCATTCGAAAGACAGCATCTTCAACATAAGATCTGTCTGGATCCGCAGCATCTAAATGAGTGGCTAATTCCAAGAGCCCGCAGGCAGCAATCGCCGATGCTGAGCTATCCCGATAAGTATCCGATTCAATAGGTACATTAAAATCCCAATAAGCAATATGATCTTCCGGCAGATGTTCGATAAAATAACGAGCCATCCTTTTTGCAGTTTCTAAATAAAGTGGATTATGGGTATAGCGATAAGAGAGGGCAAATCCATAGATGCCCCATGCTTGTCCTCTGGTCCAGGTGGAGCCGTCATGATAGCCTTGATGCGTGCCGCCCCCGATGGGCTCTCCGTTGTCTGGATGGAAATAAAAAGTGTGATAGGAAGAGTCATCCCCTCTTACTAAATATCTCCTGCTTTTATCCGCATGAATCATTGCTGCGTCCCTGTATTTGGATTCCCCGGTGGTTTCGCTAGCCCAATAAAGAAGGGGTAAATTCATTAGACAGTCAATAATAATGCGCCCACCATTTTTCGGGTCTCCTCCTGCACCCCATGCCTGAATGTATTGTCCCTGAGGGCGCCAGCGTGTCAGCAAATGATCCGCTGCTTGCAAAGCCAATTGTTTAGCTGACTGCTCTTGTTCAATCATCCATTGTGCCATGGCAGAAGGAGTGTACAGAAATCCGATATCATGGTGATCCAATGCGATTCTATTTATTAATCTGTGACGGAAATTCTCCACTTGCTGTTTTGCAGACTGGCTGAAAAATTCATCCTGGGTATACTCATAACATAGCCAGATGATTCCCGTGTAAAAGCCTTCAATCCAATCTGTGTTTTCAGACCACTGATAGCCTTTTCCTTCTGTGATATGCGGAAAGAATTCACGATGTTTTTTGATATTCTGTCGTGTTTTTCTTACCGCATCCTCAATTGCCAACTTCCACATCCACATACCCCTTCACATTTGTCATTTCCAATTAGAAATGACTTACTTCTGTTGTTTTGCTGTGCCAACATCTTTATTAATTTGATCAGTTGCTTCTCTTAACGCAGTGTTAATGTCTTTCTTGCCAGTCGCAATGTCTGGGATCAGCGTAGTAAGATCATAGATTCCTTTATCATCATAAATACTCCTGTTTGCAGGCAAAACCGCAGGCTTGTTATGAGTAAGCTCGTAAGGGACAGCATTTAGATTCTTGCCTTGCAGCTGCGTACTGTCTTTGCCATAATCTTGCAGAATGGTTGGGCTGATGATTGCAGGAACACTGACATTTCTTGAGAGAAAATCCTGTATTTCATCGGAAGCCATGTATTGTATAAACTTAAATGCTTGATCCTTATGCTGACTCGAGGTGCTGATGCCAAATATTTTCCCTCCGATCGATTGACTCTGGTTTGGAGCATCTGGCCAAGTAGGCAGAGCAATCATATCGAAGTTTAAATCCGTTGGGAAACCATTGGCCGCTCCGCCGCCGTTTTCCCACATGGCAAGTGTTCGGGTCTTGGTAAATTCAGTTTCTCCTTGATTTCCTTTTAACCAAAGAGACCAGTCGCTTGGCATATTGCCGTTGATTTGATAAACATCTTTAAAAAACTGCATGACGTTTGCCCATTTATCAGTTGTTACTTGTGCCTGATCTGTTTGGGGATCCAAGCTCAGCAAAGGATATTGACTGGCAGGTAACGAAAATGAACGCGGTTCATATCCTCTGTATTGCGTGCCTCCCTCATTACGCGTGACCTTTTTTGCGAGGTCAAGCAATTCGGGCCAAGTCATTCCATCTTTGGGATAAGAAATTGCAAATTTGTCAAAAATGTCTTTGTTATAGAAGATCACATCGCTATAGCTAGAGTAGGGCAGGGCCATAAAAGTGCCTTTAGCTGAACGATGCTGGATATCTTCCACCCAGGAAGGATTAAACCGATTCAGATCCAATTTGTTGTTCTGCATCAGTGGTGTTAGATCCGCTGCTACAGCTAAGTCCTGCCAATTCTTCAAATCACCGGATGGCCCAAACATCAAATCAGGAGGGGTATTATTTGTGATTAAATCTTGCAGCATTGATCCCTTGTCCTGTTTTATCACATTTATTGTGATATAAGGGAACTTGTCATGTGCTTTTTGCAGTACAGTTTGACTTATCTTATCAGTCCAATCGTATCTGCTCGAAAGCGTTAACGTAACAGGAGATGTGTCT
>JAQBPP010000271.1 GCA_028287455.1 Bacilli bacterium
CCACCAAATCAGTGACTACTAGAGCGCCAGACTGAGTAATTTGGTCATACAATTCTGCTGCATCCACTTCGCCGCGTGTTTGAACCGGCAATCCTTGCGACTTCCATGCTTCCAAATCACCGTTCCAGATCTGGTCATACTGTTCGTATGCTGTGTCCGGGAATTCAAACGTCCAAGCGGCATTTTCTTCCACGGCGCGCAAAAAGGATTTGGAAACGCGGACGACTTTTGTGCTGTTCGGATAAGACGATTGGACAAACTCTTCAACGTCAGCATGCCATATGTCTAACACTAACTGCAGCTTGGATTGTCTGTTTTCCTCGCGAATCGGTGTCAATGTACCTTGAGGGGGCACTTGAGACAAATTCATTCCAACTCCGCCGGAACGGGCTTGAATTTCCAGCGTCTGACCAAAAGATGCTGCATAATCGCGGGGGGTCGGTCCCACATTCGGAATTACGAAGCAGTTATAAGACGTCGTTTTAATGCCTGTACCCATGGACGCGTTAATACGACCGCCTGGAACGTATTTCCAATCGCTTTGCAGTTCATAAAACTTCTGTTCCCAATAGTGAGGGTTCGCGGTGACACTGGCAGCCCCTTCTGCAATGCGTCGCCACATCTCACGCGGCGAAGTTTCTCGTAACACATCAACATGATCGACTGGCAGTGACGTTTGAAAGCCGTCGCGCAGTTCGACCGTAACTTTTTTATGTAAAGGGTCAACCTCGATTACACGCGCAAGCTCATGATATGATCTTTTTTGATCCAAAACCGCCATGACCAGGCTGCCTTTGGTTAATGTTTCCTTTGTAGCATCCTTCAGCAAATACCGGTCGGACACGATTCGTTCACCGGTGGGTGACAACCAATCTTCCTCTGAGAAATTCAATAAATGATTCGTTTTGATTTCCACCAATTTCATAAACCTCCTGTTGTTAAACGAAAGTAATACAGGCTAGCCTGACGGAGAATTCAGCAGGGACATCAATTCTTTTGCAAACGTTTCCACGTCACGGAATTCTCTGTATACACTGGCAAAGCGAACATACGCTACTCCATCGATCTCGCGCAGGCGAACGATCACCTTTTCCCCGAGCTGTTCCGATGGCACTTCCCGGTCAAATTCAGTCCGGATTTCACGTTCCACCTGATCGACCAAATCTTCCAGCGTTTGAAGGTCGATCGGCCGTTTTTCCACTGCTCTCAGTACGCCGCGCAGCAGCTTGTCCCGCTGGAAGGGTTCTCTGCGTTTGTCTTTTTTAATCACCATCAGCGGAGTACGTTCAACCGTCTCATAGGTTGTAAATCGTCTGCCGCACCCAACACATTCACGGCGCCGACGTATGGTTGAATGATCTTCATTGGATCTGGATTCAAGTACACGAGAATTGGTACATTCACAGACCGGACACCGCAAAACTTGTCACCTCCAACAAAACATCACATTCAGCTCTATCTCTATATATGGTGTCTAGCTACGTTACTAGGTCATTATAAGCGCTACATTTAGAACTGGTCAAGATTCGATTCTTGTCGAAAAATCAGGTCTAAATACCCTTGACGCAGGTTTTTCGCGCCAGATTCGCCCCTGCTTCCTTTTACAATTTTAGTAATCTTGCTAGCGTTGTGAGATTTTTTGCCACCAGGGTAGGACGATTAGCGGAGGAAGCAATGTCCCCCTCGTTGGTATACCCAGTTAGCACAAGTGCAGACGAATAACCTAACTGCTGTGCTGCAGCAATATCTGTCTCTATGTTATCCCCGATCGCCCAGATTCCTGCGCCCTGCACATTCAAAAGACGGGCAGCTTGCTCAAACAAATGCGGCTCAGGCTTGCCAATGAACACAGGTTCTGCAGGCGCCGCTAGCCCAACCGCGCGGCAGATGACACCCGATCCCGGGATCAGCCCTTCTTCGGTCGGCAGCCGCAAATCCGGATTTGTACCAATAAGTTTGGCTCCATGCTGGATATAAAGCGCTGCTCGTTTCAATTTGTCATAAGTGAAACTTCGGTCTAATCCAACGACCACAAAATCTACTTGATCAACCGAAAGACCCGCGTCATGTTCGTCTACTAACTGAAAGCCGTGTTCAACCAACGCCTGTTTCAGGCCGCGCTCTCCGATGGCGTAAATAGTCGCATTCGGATGATGGCTTAAAAAAGCTGCCACACCCTGGGAAGAGGTCAGTACTTCAGATGTATGCGCCTTGACACCAAGTCGGCACAGCTTGTCTGCCACTTCAGACGGTGTAAGCGTTGAATTATTTGTAATAAATAAAAACGGAATCTGCCGTTTGCGCAAGATTTGCACAAACTGACCGGCGTCTTCAATAGGCGAATTCCCCCGGTACAGCGTGCCGTCCAAATCGAGAAACACTGCATTTACATCGAACTCCATCATCGTCACTCAACCTTACTGATTAGAATAGGACAATTGTCCTGATTTTTATTATAACACCTTACACAGAACTACTTGAGTTTGCAGAATGTCAAAAGCACATCTACATTCACTGCTGTATAATAATAAGGGACTAAATAGGTGGGGGGTTCTGTGATGACTGAGTTACGCATGCGGGTACGCGAAATCGAACAGACAGTCGTTGAATGGAGAAGATATCTGCATGCCCATCCGGAGTTATCCTTTCAGGAGCATCAAACTGCAGAGTTTGTTGCAGGTACATTACGACAATTCGGCATAGAAGTGACCCGTCCGACACCAACCAGCGTAGTGGGCATTGTGCGCGGAAAACAGGCGGGACGAGTGCTCGCTTTGCGGGCCGACATGGACGCTTTGCCTATTCATGAATTAAATGAGTTTGAATTCAAATCAAACAACCCGGGAGTGATGCACGCCTGCGGTCATGACGGTCATACAGCCATCCTGCTTGGTGCAGCAAGGCTGCTTACCGGATTAACAGAGCACTGGCGCGGCGAAATTCGCTTCATTTTCCAACACGGAGAAGAACTTCATCCAGGTGGAGCCGGTGAGTTAGTCAGAGCCGGCGTGTTGAACGGGGTGGATTTAGTGCTTGGGAACCATTTGTGGGCTCCTTTGGAGACCGGCCAAATCGGGCTGGTCTATGGACCCGCCATGGCATCGCCCGACTGTTTTACTGTGCAGATTCAAGGCAGAGGGGGCCATGCGGCTGCCCCGCACGAAACGGTGGACGCCATTCAAATCGGCGCCGGGCTGGTCACTGCACTGCACCAGATTGTCAGCCGCCAGGTGGATCCTCTGGTGCCCGCAGTGATAAGCGTGTGTGAATTCCATGCGGGTTCTGCTCATAACATTATTGCTGATACCGCCCGACTTGTTGGAACAGTACGTACATTTGACAAACAGCTGCGCGAGGAAATGCCTATTAAAATGGAAAAAATCATTCAAGGCATTTGCACAGGCTTTGGAGCCACCTATGAATTCGATTATGAGTATGGTTATGACCCTGTGGTGAACAACGAAGAGGCCACACGCCTGATGGAAGAAGTCGTCGTCGAACAGTTGGGCGCGCAGGCAGTCAATCACATGAATCCCGTCATGGGAGGAGAAGATTTTTCAGCGTACCAGGCTGCCGTGCCCGGCTGCTTCTTCTTCACTGGTGCCGGCAATAGTGATAAAGGGGCAGCTTACCCGCATCATCATCCGCGCTTCACCATCGATGAGGATGCGCTTGCCGATGGCATGCAGCTGTTCACAGCAGCTGCCTTGAAATTTTTGGCCTAACGCACAGCGCTGGGCGCTTAAGCAGTGCCTGAAGCTGCATGGCGGTAACCGGCAAAGAGCTGCGGCAGGCGTGTTAAAACGGCAAACTCTGCAGCCGCTCACGCAGGAACAAAAGCAGTTCATCACGCAAATCCTCGCGCTGCAGCGCCAGGGACAAAGTGGCTTTGATATAACCAAGTTTATCGCCGATATCGTGCCGTTCACCCTGTAAAATGCGCGCTTGCATGCCATAATCGTGGCAAAGCACACGCAAGGCGTCAGTCAGCTGAATCTCGCCGTTTCGCCCTGGCTCTGTGTATTCGAGAATCTCAAAAATCTCGGGCGCAATCAAATAACGACCCACAATAGCCAGGTTGGACGGCGCTTCCCCGGGATCTGGCTTTTCTACGAGGTCGTCCAATTCATACCAATTGGTCTCCACCTGTTTACCCGCAATTACCCCGTATTTCGAAACTTCCGCAGGCAGTACCGCTTGTACACCCACAATCGACTTTTGCTGGACGTCATACTGACGAATCATCTGCTGCAAAGCAGGCTCTGCTGGATTATAGATAATATCGTCGCCCAAGAGCACCGCAAAAGGCTCATTGCCCACAAAGGAACGCGCGCACAGCACAGCATGGCCTAATCCTCGCTGCTCCTTTTGCCTGATAAAATGGACATCTGCCATTTTGGCAATTTCCAGCACCTGTTCATACTGGGCCCATTTCCCCTGCATTTTCAAAAAGTTTTCCAGTTCAATTGCGTGATCAAAGTGATCCTCAATCGCACGTTTGTTTCTGCCCGTTACAATCAGGATATCTTCTATTCCAGAGGCGACTGCTTCTTCAACAATATATTGAATTGCAGGCTTATCGATTAAAGGCAGCATTTCCTTCGGCTGTGCTTTGGTTGCGGGTAAGAATCTGGTGCCAAATCCGGCCGCAGGAATAATCGCCTTGCGAATTTTCTTCATTATGCAAACTTCCCTTCCACCGTTTTTCCACTCAGAAGCTCTTGGATCATGCCTACCCGATTTTCCCAGGATCTGCTGCAAACACGCAAAAGCTGCGGTGCAGGATCATGGGGCTCAGATAAACTGCGGGCAATGGCCGCAATAAACTCCTCATCACTGGTCGCAATGCTAGCGACATCAGCAAAACGTTCAGCACTGGGCAGCTCTGTAGTCACTACCGGTTTGCCAGTTGCCAGATACTCGTACAATTTAAGTGGATCACAAGCCTGCGAATAGGCTTCCTTCGTACGCGGCAGGATGAGAACATCAGAGGCTTGCAAATAACCAGGCACCGCGTCGAACGGACGCGCCCCGATCCAGTTCACATTAGGAAGATTCAACAAAGCATCAAATTGTTCCTCCCGTACGGAGCTGGAAAACTTGGGACCAATTAATAAAAGCTCAGCACCCTCAAATGCCTCCGCAGTTTTACTCAGCAGTCTAAGATCAATCCAGGAGGTAAATGCTCCAACGAAGCAAATACGGGATTTTTCCGACTGCACGAGGTCAGCAGGCACCGGTTTTGGCTGTGAAAAATGATCAAAATCTACGCCGTTGGGCAGGTAAACCACGGATCGATGACATAACTGTTCAGTTTTGGTGACCAACTCTTCAGATACTGCAGTTACCAGCGTCGCTTTGGCGGCTATCTTTTGAAACAGTTTGGTTAGCAGCAGCCGTCGATGCTCGTCCATTGGGAAGCCGAGATTATCGTCGACAACGTCAAAAATAATCTCCCTCGGTTTCAGGTGATCTACGTAGTGCTCTGCCAATTCCAATGTAGCTGAAGTTACGTAGAGGGCAGCGTCTGCTACATCTGCTGTCTTTTTCAAATAATCTGCTGTGCGGCCGGCGGCCAACCGGTCACGCAAGCGATAGAATCCATATCTTGTCGGCAAAAAGCCGAAACCAGGCGTGATCACGTGAACCCCAAGGTCCATGGTGGTGGTGACTTTTAGCTGCAGTTTTTTCATTTCGGACGTCGGGTTGATAAAAATCGGTGTCATGGATCCAGTATTTCGACTGGCTTTGGCCATTGAACGAACGGTATCGCTTAGTTCGTGATAGTCCCATGGGTACATCCCAAGAAAAAGGATAGGTCTCACTTGCAAAACTCCTTCCCTACCCTATTTTAATCAGATTCTGTGAGCAGTGTCCATGCTTTGGCTGCTGCTAACATCGTACGCATTCCTGTGCAATAATGATAGTAGACATCATAATGCTGCCCGGCAAACGAAATGTCCGGCAGCACGCTGGAGTTGGTCTGCAGCAAATGCAGCAGATCCTCCGGCCGTTTGCACCAGTCTCCAGGCTCAGCCGAAGCGTGCTTAATCTCAGGCCATGCCTCTTGCAAATGAGGGCTTGCCAGCCGCTCACT
>JAQBPP010000285.1 GCA_028287455.1 Bacilli bacterium
AGGAGGACGGGAGCGCCAGAATTCAGTTCGGCTCGGACTTGCGTGGATCGCAGGTATGCATCCGGGTTCCTTGGTGTTGATCCACGATGCTGCCCGTCCGTTCATTACCTCAGACAAGATATCCCGGGTCATCCAGGGGGCGATCCGATCGGGTGCCGCGACTTGCGCTGTGCCAGTGAAAGATACAATAAAACGTGTCTTGCCCAAAGAGGATCACGGCAGCAGTCCATCACGCCTGTTCGTGCAGGAAACAGTTCCGCGTGCAGGTCTCTATCATACGCAGACGCCGCAAGCGTTTCGGTTTTCGCTGGTCTGGAGGGCGCATCAGGATGCGCTTGCCAGCGGATACGAAGCGACTGATGATGCAGGACTGATGGAATGGAAAGGGCTACCGGTAGAAATTGTACCAGGGGACTACCAGAATTTTAAAATTACCACTCCGGATGATTTATGGATGGCCGAGTCTGCTCTTGGGCAGAAACGGCAGGCAGGGGGAGAGCACATGTTTCGCATTGGACAAGGGTTCGACGTACATCAGTTGACTGAAGGTCGGCCGCTTGTGCTTGGGGGTGTCGTAATTCCCTATGACAAGGGATTAATCGGTCATTCGGATGCAGATGTTTTACTGCATGCGGTCAAAGACGCACTGCTCGGGGCGATCGCTGCAGGGGATATTGGCAGACACTTTCCTGATACAGATGAAGCGTACCGCGGTGCAGACTCTGTCAAACTGCTGCAAGAGGTTTGGCGTATGGTCACGACCCAGGGATACCGCTTGGGCAATCTGGATTGTACCGTGATGGCGCAGCGGCCGAAACTGGCTCCTTATATCGAAGAAATGCGGGGAGTCCTGGCGAAAGAGTTGTCAGCTGAACCTCTGCAAATCAACATCAAGGCGACCACTACTGAACAGCTTGGATTTATCGGCCGCGGTGAGGGGATCGCTGCTCAGGCTATCGTTTTGCTGGAAAAAGTGTGATATACTGCACGGAAGTAAAAATTATCAACATTGGGAAATAAGGGGGACGTCCAGGATGAGTGTGAGAACCAGGTATGCACCCAGTCCGACGGGCCATCTACATATCGGCGGCGCCAGAACGGCACTTTGGAGTTATCTATACGCCAAACAGCTTGGCGGACAATTTATTCTGCGCATCGAGGACACTGACCTGGAGCGCAATGTTCCGGGCGCAGCAGAGGAATTTTTTAACGGGCTTCGCTGGCTCGGCATCGAGTGGGACGAAGGCGAAGATGTAGGCGGCCCTTACGGACCGTATCGCTGTACGGAGCGATTGCCCATTTATCATAATTACATTCAACAGCTGCTGAATGAGGGTAAGGCGTACCGCTGTTACTGTACAGTTGAAGAGCTTGCGACAGATCGTGAAGAGTTGGACAAAGGGGCCGTTTTGGGTTATTCAGGCCGGTGCCGCCATTTAACTGAAGAAGAGCGGCTGGCGTTTGAAGTGCAAGGGCGTTCGCATACGATTCGATTCCGGGTGCCTGCCGGCGAAACCATTGCGTTTCACGACCTGGTGCGAGGAATAGTCAGCTTTGAAACGGACGGCAATGATTTCGTCATTGTAAAATCCAATGGCATGCCTACTTATAATTTTCAAGTAGTGATTGATGATTATTTAATGGCGATTACGCATGCTACCAGGGGCGAAGAACATTTATCCAATACACCGCGGCAAATCATGATCTACCAGGCGTTTGGCTGGGAGCCGCCGCAATTTGGTCATTTAAACCTCATCCTGAATGAGGATGGCAAGAAATTATCAAAGCGGGATGAATCGATTATTCAATTTATCTCGCAATATCGGGATATGGGGTATCTGCCCGAGGCGATCTTAAACTTCCTCGCCTTGCTCGGCTGGTCACCAGGCGGAGAGGAGGAGATCCTGTCCAAAGAGGAATTAATTCAGAAATTCTCTTTTGACCGCGTCAACAAATCGGGCTCCATCTTCGATCAAAATAAATTGACCTGGATGAACTCTTACTATATCAAACAAGCGGATCTGCAGCGGCTGGTGCAATTATGTATCCCGCACTTGCAAAAGGCGGGGCTGATCGGTGATAATTTCAATAGGGAATGGATCACGCGGCTCGTGGGAATCTACCAAGAGAAAATTACACATGCAGGCGAGCTGCCTGAGATGTGTAGACATTTCTTTACAGATGAAGCACAATGGGATGCAGAGGCAGCAGAGATTTTGAACGAGCCTCAGGTCACCGAGGTTGTATCTGCCTTCATCAGTGCCACTCAAAACAGTCCAGAGTGGTCGGTTGAGGAAATTAAGACACTTCTCAAATTGGTGCAGAAGGAAACCGGACATAAGGGTAGAGCTCTGTTTATGACAGTGCGCGCAGCAGCAACCGGTCAGGTGCATGGGCCTGATTTAAATGAATCGCTTTATCTGTTAGGGCGACATAAAGTATTGGCAAGACTTCATCAAATCATGGAAGTTAAACAGGCACGGACTAGTAACTAAGGAACACACGACAGAGAGTTTTCTCCTCAGGCTGGAAGGGAAAACCGTGCAAGGACTTAGTGAATGCACCGCAGCATTTGTGACGGGAACGAATGAGTTTGACTCATTTCAGTATCGAAGCCGGGCTCCCCCGTTATTGGGAATTAGAGCGGCGCACCTAAGTGTTAGTGCGCAAGCAGAGTGGAACCGCGGTTCATCCGCCTCTGACCAGAGGTAATGAACCGCCTTTTTATTTCCGAATAAACAGATAGGAATTATCGGAGGTGAAGACAAGTGTGGAGAAAGATCAAAGAAGAAATTGAAAATGTATTTGACAATGACCCTGCGGCGCGCAGCTGGCTGGAGGTAGTGCTGACTTATTCAGGGCTGCATGCGGTCTGGGCCTATCGCATTGCGCATTGGTTCTATCTTCACAAGTGGTTCATGTTAGCTCGCATGATTTCACAGGCGGCCCGATTTTTCACCGGCATCGAAATTCATCCTGCGGCTGTCATTGGACGCAGATTGTTTATTGATCATGGCATGGGGGTTGTGATTGGTGAGACAACAGTGATTGGAGATGACTGCCTGCTTTATCAGGGGGTTACACTTGGAGGGACCGGCAAGGAAAAGGGGAAGCGCCACCCGACACTTGGCAATCGTGTGCTGGTGTCTACGGGCGCCAAGATTATCGGATCAATCACAATCGGTGACAACTCCAAAATTGGGGCAGGTGCAGTTGTGCTTAAAGACGACGTACCGCCGAATTCAACTGTAGTTGGCATGCGTGCCCGCATAGTCGTACAAGATGGCATCAGGCTCAAGGAGGCGGGCAAAGCAAACACACACGGAGATGAACTGGCGAAATTGGAACAGGAAGTTCAGGAGTTAAAGGAGCAAATTCGAGTTCTGCAATGCACGCCAGCAAGAGAGACCGGTTTAAAAGCAGTCCGTGGCCGCAAAGAGCTATCAACGTATGAAGGAGAGAAAGACTCTTGTCTATTGTAATTTACAACACGATGTCCAGAAAAAAAGAACAGTTTGTACCGATTCACAAGGGTGAAGTTAAAATCTACGTATGCGGTCCAACCGTTTACAATTTTTTCCATATCGGCAATGCGCGCTGTTTTGTCGTGTTTGATGTGGTTCGCAGGTACTTCAACTATCGCGGATACAAGGTCACGTACGTGCAAAATATAACAGATGTCGATGACAAGATTATTAAGGCAGGCCAGGAGCAAAATAGACCTCCAATGGAAGTGGCCGAACAGTTCATGCAGGCTTTTCTGGCCGACACTGCGGAGCTTGGCGTTGTACCTGCGGACGTACATCCCCGTGTAACGGATCATATGGATGATATTATTGACATGATTGTAACTTTGGTTGATAAGGGTTATGCGTATACGTCAGATGGAGATGTCTACTTTCGGGCCTCTTCTTTTAAAGAATACGGCAAGCTGTCTCATCAATCCCTGGGCGATTTGCAGGCGGGTGCCCGGGTAGAAGTAAATGAGAAAAAAGAAGCGCCGGTTGATTTTGCCTTGTGGAAAGCAGCAAAACCAGGTGAAATCTCCTGGGCATCACCGTTTGGGGCTGGCCGTCCTGGCTGGCACATTGAATGCTCTGCAATGAGCCGCAAGTACCTGGGAGATACATTTGACATTCATGGTGGTGGACACGATCTCGTTTTTCCGCATCATGAAAATGAAATTGCTCAATCTGAGTGTGCAACCGGACACCCTTTTGCCAATTACTGGATGCATAATGGCTTTTTGAATGTG
Source organism: Bacilli bacterium (assembly GCA_028287455.1). Classification (GTDB taxonomy): domain Bacteria; phylum Bacillota; class Bacilli; order Tumebacillales; family JAQBPP01; genus JAQBPP01. The sequence goes on from JAQBPP010000285.1 coordinate 4,256, forward strand.
AATCATGAGAAAATGTCCAAGTCTCTTGGCAACTTTTTAACTGTCCATGATTTAACCAGCAAGTACCAGCCGCGAGTGCTGCGCTTTTTCTTGTTGTCCGCACAGTACCGCAATCCTCTGAATTTCAGTGATGACTTGCTGGAAGGATGCCAAAACGGATTGGACCGGATTGATACCAGCCGGGATAATCTGTTGTTCCGTTTGGACAAAGCAGCCATTTCGCAGGAGCATCAGGTGGATTTATCCAGCCAGAAAAATGCGTTTATGAAAGCGATGGATGATGATTTTAACACGGCTGACGCAATCTCCGCTGTTTACGAATTGGTGCGGGACGCCAACACTTACCTCAGGCAGGACAAAGTAGAAAAAGCAGTTATAGAGCAGTACTTGGAACTTTTAGGTGAAATGTGCGGTGTGCTGGGAATTGACGCGGTCAAGCGCTGTGAGTTGATTGATGCTGACATAGAAGCGTTGATTCTGGAGCGAACTGAGGCGCGCAAAGCCAGGAATTATGCTCGTGCGGATGAAATTCGCAGCCTTTTAACAGAACAAGGGATTGTGTTGGAAGACACTGCCCAAGGGGTGAAATGGAAGCGGGAGTGACGATCGATTTCTTCTCAGTCGAATCAGGTGTTTTGCCTCGTCCTGAAGAAATGTCCAGTTTGTCGCTGGCCTATATTGGGGATGCTGTTTGGGAAATCATGGTGAGACGTCATCTGCTGGTCACCGGGGAACTCAGGCCAAACCGCTTGCATAAGGCTGCCGTACGTTATGTAAGGGCAGGTATACAGGCGAAATTAGCGCGGTATTTGGAGCCACTCCTGACAGAACCGGAACAGCAAGTGTTTCGCAGGGGAAGAAACGCGAAATCTGCTCATGTTCGCAAAAACGCTGATGTAATTGAATACAGGCATAGCACCGGATTTGAAGCGCTCTTTGGATATCTGTATATTACGGGTCAGTTTGAACGGATGCAAGAGTTGGGTGCAGGATGTATTAGATTTGTAGAGGAG
>JAQBPP010000321.1 GCA_028287455.1 Bacilli bacterium
GATGAGAGAATCAATGATCGAAAGAACGTTTTCATGCGAAGGGATGCCGTTTTTTTCAACTGCTGCAATAATCCCGCATGCATCGTGTTCTTCCTTTTCCCGTTTCATTCTCTCCAGGTGAGTCAACATCTTGCTTACACCTCCAAAATTTCAAACCAAGAAAAGGTCTTATCGCTCTACATTTAATACGCATAATATAATCGATTTTATGGCAAAACGCAACAAAAATAGATTGTTTGGCTGTTTAAAGTGTCAGTCCATTCTATCCATGTTTTTCTAATTATATTATAATAAATGTTAATAAATCATTTTAAAACTGTAAATTGGACTGTAAATTACTAAATCCATTATACTTTATCGCTGGCTACTGCTTGTCTATGTTCGATTGTGCCTGACCACAAAAAAAACTGCTGAGTAAACCTCAAGCAGTTTGGGCTCTTGCTCTATAAACTTTTCATAAAATCTCGTATCGCATCTTCAACGATATCAATTGATATGGCAAATCCTATGCCTTGACTGGACTGTGAAACAGCAGTGTTAATGCCGATCACTTCTCCGCGTGTGTTAATCAGCGGTCCACCGCTATTGCCTCTGTTGATGGCTGCGTCTGTTTGCAATAATTTCTTATAGGATCGATCGCCAATTTGGATCGGGCGCTCTTTGGCCGATACTACGCCAACTGTAACCGAATGGTCAAGCCCTAAAGGGCATCCGATTGCAATAACCCACTCCCCTACGCGAACAGAACCTGATTTGCCGAACGGCAAGATGGAATATTTGCTTTTGGGTACATCCACCTTTAGCACCGCTAAATCGAGGTCATAACTGTACGCGACAAGTTCAGCAGGAATGGAGCTTTTTTCACCGAAAAAGCGGATACGTATCTCATCGGATCCATGCACTACATGTTCATTCGTTAAAAGATAGCCTCTTTTATCAAAAATAAACCCTGTTCCGATATTAATGGCCGGCTCGCGGACAGGGGGTCTGGCGCCAAATGGATAACTGGCAAATGGTCTTGCGTTTGACAGCTGGGTGACTTCGATACTGACGATGGAATATTTGTATCGCTCTACAAGGTCTGCAAAGGACATCGGTGGTAAGGGCGATTGACGAGCAGTTGTTCCACTGCGAGTTTTTGCCGAGGATTTGGCTGGTTTAGCAGTGCTTGCCGATGTCTTATTCAAATCCTACACCCCGCTTCCCGGTTAATTCCATAACATCTTATTCTAAGGATGTCTACCAGGTTCTAGGCCGGAAGCGGAGTTCGGCAAACGTCAGGTTCAGAGATTACTTGTCTTGCGCAGCAGCGGATTCACCACCTGAAGTGGTCTCTTTGGCTGGAACAGCAGCTTCTGCGGGAGCCTGCTCAGGTTGTGGCAGAGTTTCCAGAAATACCATGCCGCGTTCTAATTTATAAAGCAGATCGCGTGCTGTGCGGCCGCCTACCAGCGCGTTGTTTCGGACGGCAAACGGAACGTCAGTGCACAAGCCGCAAATATCCAGACCCGCACAATCCACTACCTCTATTTTTTCATTCGGATATTTCTCTTTAAAATAGTCATATACAGACTGAGAATACAATTCCATATTCTTTTTACAAAACTTCAATGATAGTGAGGACAAATGAAAGACACTCCTTTATTCTAGACGATCATCAGTACCTCCTTATATTATATCATTTTTTACCACAATATAAGAGCGTGCCCCGCATGAATTACAGACGACAAGATGATTGCAAGCAGCATCAGGGGAAGAATCGTGGATTTGAGCTGTTTCATAAGGCGCATAAGGACCCACTTGATCCTGCAGTGTCCCTTGATCCTGAAGTAGGCCTTGTCCGCAATTTGTGCACATAGACGATAGAAGCCGCAACCCGTTGCAAACTGGACATATCGTTTCCATCGGTTACACTTGATAACGGACGGCGTATTTTCCCTTTTTCGTCCGTAAAATCTGGATGTTTGATTCTTGGTATCCTAACAGGGCGCGATCATCTCGTACACACATCGCCACATAATGAGCAACAGCGCGGTTCTCATACAATCTGGCTTCATACATCCATGTCACTCGAGGTTTCATCCTTTCTTTTGCAAATCGCGGTGTACGTCCCCAGTATGCACAAAAAAACCCACCCTCATGACCGACGGTGAGCATTTTATGTTTGATTCTGTTTGACGAATTCTACTGCTTCATCAAGACTGACAGCCGGTCCAAGACAATGTCGACCAAAAGCGGATGAAAACCGATATGTCCTGCAAGCAGGATTCGGGCGTGGGGATGGCGGAGCGCTGCATCTGCTGCGATCCTTGGCAAATCTTCCTGGATGTGGCCTCCGAACAGCAAAAAGTAGGGGACTACACTCACTTCAGCAGCCCCCGCCAGCACAGCCTGGTCAATGGCGGCCGGGACATCGGGAGAAGCTAATTCCAAGTAGGCAGGCATGACCCGATCGCAGCTAACAAGCTGCTGCAAATCCTGGACTACTTTCGACAGTTCTTGATTCGCGGCGTCCACCCGGCTGCCATGAGCAACCACGATAATCGCACGACCGCATTTTTGGTAAGCCATTTGACCTCAGCCCGCCTTTTATGTATCGTTTCATATGCACCTATTCACGAGAGGAAGGTGGTCGACATCGGTTTTGTACTAGTCGAAGTTTGCGACAGCAACTGGGTCAGCGCACTTGATCTGGAAGATCTTGAACAGCAGTATCCCGGTGTCTCCGTGCTGCGCAGCGAATGTCTAAGCTTATGCGAGTTTTGCCGCGAAAGCGCTTATGCCTTGGTCAACGGTGAGATCGTCTCCGCTGCCACTGCCGAGCAATGTCTGATCCGGATCAAGGAGAAAATCGAACAAGAGCTGGCACTGAATGCAGAATAACGTTAACCAATTTCCAGTTCAACCGGTTGACCAAATTCTAATATCACACGATAGCCGCTGTGTTTTTTCATATTGAGTACACCGCAATCGAGGATTAAATATTGCCCTTTGACCCCAAGCAACACGCCAGATATGCTAGGTGTTGCATCAAGAGACATAGACTTAAGTTTAGGAGGTTCCTGGTCAAGCGGATAAAGAAATTCGCGTATTTGTTCGTTCTCGAGCAAATAGCCATGAAACTGCTCCGGCAAACGGTCGCGCAGCGTACGGCGGATCGATAAGAGATCTACTTCCCCGATGTCCCCGCGCAGCATTTTCCGCCAATCGGTTTTATCTGGCAAAAACTGGGCAATCGCCATTTCCAGCTCGCCGGCGATTTTTCTGGTCGGAGTTTCTGCGATCGGAACCGCGCGAATGGCTCCTTGGTCGACCCAGCGAATCAATTCACGGTTTTTCCGGGTTAGTCCGACCTTCACGCCAGACGAAACTGCCAAGTAAACCAGGTGCGGGATCATGCAGTGCGTATGTGCAAACTCGTTGTCTCGACAGGTGCCTTGGTCATAATGGCATTCATGCGGCTTCACAATGCATAAGTCACATTCCGCGAGTGTCGAGAAGCAAGGATAGCAATAGCCGTTATTATATAATTTTTTAACAGTACGATTACAGACGATGCACGATCTTTGATTCGCAAAGTCGATCACAACCTGATTGCCAATCCATGAGTTTAACGGCACTTCTCCATTATCGAACTGTAAATAATAGGCAATCGGGGAGGCCACTTCATGACGCAAGCTTCTTAAATAACCGGCGTGTTTCAAACAGACCCTGCTCCTTTCACCAACCAGATTACTGATAGTTTAACATGATTATTTTCAAACCGACAGAAAAGAGTGAGACAAGATTGATCACCTATGAACTTCACTATTCGCAGCCTTATGCCTACAACAGTCTGCTAGAGCGTTTAACTCATGCTTCCAATCGGGTGCTGTATGGCACAAGTGATCGTCAAATTGTTCGACTTCATAAATTGGCTGATCCTGCTGAGCCGCAGAAAACCCATTTGATTCTGGCCAGTTTACAGCCTGCAGACTCACCCGATACACTGATTTTAACAGTAGACACAACAGATCGAACGCTGTCAGATCAGATCCACTCCGCATGGCGGCATATGGTAG
>JAQBPP010000339.1 GCA_028287455.1 Bacilli bacterium
GATGACTTGATCAAACGCGTCGACAATACTTATGTATTTGCACGTGTATCCCCAGAAAATAAACTGCAGATCGTTAAAGCGCTGCAAGCGCGTGGTCACGTAGTTGCAATGACTGGTGATGGAGTAAATGATGCACCCGCTATAAAAGCTTCTGATATCGGAATTGCCATGGGACTTGGCGGTACGGATGTGGCCAAAGATGCATCCGCCTTGATCTTGTCCGATGATAATTTTGCCACCATTGTTGCTGCGATTGAAGAAGGGCGAGCCATCTATGATAATATCCGCAAGTTTGTCAGGTATTTGCTTGCATCTAATGTAGGTGAAATCGTTACTATGTTTGCAGCGATGTTAATGGGACTTCCGCTGCCCTTATTGCCGATTCAAATCTTGTGGGTGAATCTAGTGACAGACGGATTGCCAGCCATTGCGCTGGCGGTGGATTCAGCAGAAAATGACATCATGCAAAAGCCGCCCCGCAACGTCAAAGAAAGTGTATTTGCCCGCGGACTGGGCAGACGAATCCTCAGCCGCGGTATATTGATCGGCATCATGACACTTGGTGTGTTTATGTATGCCTTGAAGTTATATCCGGATGAACTGCTTAAGGCGCAAACAATGGCGTTTGCCACTTTAGTTATGGCTCAGCTGATCCATGTGTTTGATTGCCGCTCTGTCGAAAAGGGGATTTTCTCCCGTAACTTCTTCGGCAACGTTTGGCTCTTGTTATCGGTCATTTCATCCATTGTGCTGATGTTGATCGCAATTTATGTTCCGATCTTCCAGCCGATTTTTAAAACAGTTCCTTTGGGCGCACTGGACTGGTTTCTGGTGCTGATCGGCGGTGCAATTCCAACATTTGCGCTGGCGTCTCGCAAAACACGTGCGCTGCGTTCCAAAAAACTGGCTTGGAAGTAACCCACCTGATGATTGCGTTATACTTGGCAATCGATCTGAAAACCCCGAGCGAACATTTTCCCTGCTGGGCGATTGTTCGCTTCTTTATGCCTGTAATTCGTCATTTATCGCCGGAATTCAAACGTTAACTTGTTGTTTCTGGCGGATTGCGCTAGAATATGGCAAAAGGGGGTCCTCCCTTGGCGAACAGCATGACTGGGTTTGCGCGAGTCCAACTGGAAACTGATGGTCAAATTGTCACGGTTGAGTTAAAATCGGTCAACCACCGCTATTTAGATGTTCAATATCGCATGCCGAGACAAGTTCATATGTTGGAAGAACGACTCAAGTCGATTTTACATAAACAGGTGGCCCGTGGACGAGTAGAGGTTTATGTGCAATTTGAAGCTGGCGGCAATTCCGAGTCTGCCGGCAGCATCAATCGACCACTTTTAAAACAGATCCTTTCTGAACTGTCCGAACTGGCTGTTGAATATTCAATTGCAGGACCAGTGGCCTGGGATGCATTGCTCAGCATTCCGGCGATTTGGCAGGAGAATGCTTCAGGCGAAGGAGCAGAGCATTCGCTGGAGTTGGTGGAAAAGGCTTTTTCTGAGGCAGTGAGCGAACTGGTTCAAGTTCGGGCTCGCGAAGGGCGGCAGCTGGTGCAGGAACTAGGGGCTCGTGTGCTGGCCTTGCAGCAGTTGTTAACTGAATTGGATGATTTGGCAGCCAGCATGCCAGGGCTTGCGATGCAGAAATGGCAGGAGCGGTTGTCTGTCCTGCTGCAAGCAGTCACGATAGATGAAGCACGAGTCCTGCAGGAAGCGGCAATTCTAGCCGATCGTATGAGCATCGAGGAAGAACTGGTCCGTTTGCGGATACATACTGAGCACTTTTTGAACATGCTGGAGCAAGACGGTCCAGTAGGACGAAAGCTCGATTTCTTATTGCAAGAAATGAACCGCGAAATGAACACTGCGGGTGTTAAATCCTCGTCATCTGCCATTTCGCAGTTAGTAGTGGATGGAAAAACGATGCTGGAACAATGCAGGGAACAGGTACAAAACCTAGAATAAGTATTTTACAGATGACAGTTCGGGGGGCTTCATGTGAACATGAACATTAAGTTAATTAATATTGGTTTTGGAAACATCGTCTCAGCCGGAAGAATTGTTTCGATCGTTTCCCCGGAATCGGCGCCCATTAAGCGGATCATCCAGGAAGCGCGGGACAAAGGATCTCTTGTGGATGCCACCTACGGCAGACGCACCCGCGCTGTGATCATCACAGATAGCGGACATATCATCCTGTCAGCCGTTCAGCCGGAAACGGTCGCACACCGTTTAATTGCCAAAGAAAGTAATCAAGATGACGAAGAATAACTAGGGGTGACTCGTTGTCAACATGGTACAAAGAGGGTTGCTCATTATCGTCTCCGGTCCGTCGGGAGCTGGCAAAGGTACTGTTTGTAAACGGCTCGCGGAATTGATGCCGGACTTATGGATTTCTGTTTCCTGTACGACGCGCTCTGCACGTGAAGGAGAAATTCCAGGCGTGACCTATTTTTTCAAAACACATGCAGAGTTTGAACAAATGATGAAACGTGGCGATCTGCTGGAGTGGGCCCAGGTGTATTCCAATTATTACGGGACTCCGCGCGGGCCTATTGAAGAACGGTTGGAACAAGGATATAATGTAGTTTTAGAGATCGAGATGCAAGGGGCGGCCCAGGTGAAACAACAATTTCCCCAGGGAGTCTTTATTTTCTTGATTCCACCCTCCCTCGATGAGTTGAAACGTCGGCTGATCGGAAGAGGATCTGAAACACAGGCGACTTTTAATGAACGATTTGGGTCAGTCGAGCAAGAATTGGCAAGAATGAGCGAATATGATTATGTAGTGGTCAACGATACGGTCGAAGCGGCAGTGGAGCGGATGATGGCGATTATCACTGCCGAAGCCTGCTCTGTACCACGCCATCTCGATTATTACCATAATCTTATGAAGGGGGCTTATTAAATGCTTCATCCTTCTATTGATAGACTCATGGAATTAGCAGATAGCAAGTATTCGTTAGTCGTGGCTGCATCAAGGCGTGCCAGGCAGCTGCAGGATGGTGCAGAGCGGCTGCTTCAGGTTCACACAAACAAGAACGTAACAGTTGCTCTGAATGAAATCATTGAGCAGCAAATTCGCTTTGTCCGAAATGAAACAGATTAATCAGTAGGTGAGATTAGGACAATCTCGCAAGGAAGACAACCTCGGCATGGGGGTTGTTTTTTTCCATCAGTAGACGGAAAAAATGTGATTCCTTGCGAAGCGATTTTTCTCAAGACAGAGCGAGTAATAAATGCGCATTTTTTCATTTAAGGAGTGAACTGCATGAACCGGGCAGGAAATGAAGCGGTCGCAGATTTGTCGGGGAAAACGATTGTGCTGGGCGTAACGGGCGGAATTGCGGCATACAAGGCAATATCACTTGTTTCTCTGTTGGCCAAAAGCGGCGCAGACGTGCACGTAGCCTTAACTAAGTCTGCAGGTCAATTCGTGACACCGCTCCCGTTTGTCAGTTTATCAAAAAATGAGGTAATAACGGATCTGTTCGATGAGCCAAATCCGCGTGAAATTGCGCATATTGCGCTGGCGGATCGGGCGGATCTCGTTGTGATCGCACCGACGACTGCCAACTTTTTGGCAAAAGCGGCGACTGGACTTGCGGATGACTTTTTAAGCACCATGCTGCTCGCCACCCATGCACCAGTTCTTGTGGCGCCCGCCATGAATGTAAACATGTGGAATCACCCGACTGTCAGAAGCAATGTCGCCCGCCTGCAGCAGTTTGGTTATCATGTCATGACACCTGCCGCAGGGAATTTAGCATGCGGATGGGTCGGCGAAGGCCGTCTGCCGGAACCGGACGAAATTCATGCGCAGATAGTGAAGCTTCTTTATCCTGTACGGCAGGATTTAAACGGTCAGCGGATTGTGGTAACTGCAGGCGCTACGCGGGAGCATTTGGACCCAGTCCGGGTGTTAACCAACCCCTCCTCTGGCAGAATGGGCTATGCGCTCGCGCAAGCAGCTGCTGCCAGAGGAGCTGAGGTGACGTTGATTACAGGGCCGACGCAATTGCAGCTGCCATCGTCGTGCCGCATTATCCGCGTTACATCAGCAGCTCAGATGGAACAAGCGGTTTTGCAGGAGCTGCCTAACTTGCAAATCCTGCTGATGGCTGCTGCCGTATCTGACTTTCGGCCAGCTAACTATATACCTAACAAAGTGAAAAAAACTGAAGGTCCACTGCAGATAGAGTTTGTGCGCAATCCGGATATTTTGTTGTCGGTAGCGGAACAAAGAAAAGCGCAGCAATTCATCGTGGGTTTTGCGGCGGAAACTGAGCATGTAGAGGAGTATGCCAAGGGCAAGCTGGTAGGCAAGAAGTTGGACCTAATTGTAGCAAATGACGTGTCACAAGTTGGTGCCGGATTTGAATCGGATACCAACCAAGTGCTGCTGATCAGCCCGAATGAGCAAGTGCAGCAGCTGCCTATGCTGAGCAAAATGGATACTGCAAATGCAATTTTAGATAAAGTCCATCAGTTATTCAGTGAGCGTACTGTTAATGAATAGCCTCACTGCAGATCCAGTTTTCTGTCAAGTAGCGCTTGATGTACCGACGGTTGCCCTTGACAAGCCTTACAGCTACGCGATTCCTAAGGAGTATGCAGCGCAAATCGCGGTTGGCTCAAGGGTAACAGCCCCTTTTCGCAACAAACAGCTTCACGGGTACGTGCTATCCTTCATTGATGAACCTGACATTGCCAAGGACCGTATTAAGCCTCTGCTGGATGTGCTGCCAGACTACTGTCTGCCAGACGAATTTATGCGTCTCACCGAGTGGATGCGCGGCAGGTATTTGACTTCATATGCCAGCATCCTGAAAACATTTACTCCGCCGATCGTTCGCCCTAAACGTACTGCGTGGGTCGAAGCTGCTTTGCCATCTGCTGAACTGCAGGAATGGATGGACAAGCTGTCCGGTCGGCTTTTTAAGCAAAAACAGATTGTGTCCTGGCTTTTGGAGCAAGAAGCACCTGTGCTTTTGACAGATGCTTTGCACGCGGTCAGCGCGTCCCGCAGCACGTTTCAAACGTTGGCCGCTCAGGGAGTTTTGCGGACTCTTTACAAGGATGAATATCGGTCTCCTTTGAGCAGCAAGGAGGAAATGCTGCCGCCTGAAAGGCGTCCACTTGTGCTGACCGACGAACAACAAGCTGCGATTCTCGAACTGAACACTGCGATTCACTCCGGTCACAGCGGCCAGTTTTTACTGCAAGGCGTGACTGGTTCCGGAAAAACTGAAGTGTATTTGCAGGCGATCGAGACCTGTTTGCAGCTTGGGAAATCGGCGATTGCGCTTGTCCCGGAGATTTCACTCACGCCGCAGCTCGTCAGCCGTTTTGTTGGGCGGTTTAAGGAGCTTGTGGCGGTGCTTCACTCCCGCATGTCAGACGGCGAGCGGTTTGATGAATGGCGCAGGATTCGCAGCGGGGAAGCGCGAGTGGTTATTGGTGCGCGTTCTGCAGTGTTTGCACCCTGTGAGCACATTGGCCTGTTGATCATCGACGAAGAGCACGAAACCTCTTATAAACAGGAAGATCACCCTAAATACCATACGCGGGAAATCGCCTTGTTTCGGACGAAGTACCATCAGGCGCTGCTTGTGCAAGGTTCTGCTACGCCTTCGCTGGAAACTCGCTTTGCAGCACAAACCGGCCGCATCAGACGGCTCCTTTTGACAAAGCGTGCGCTTGGCAATCCATTGCCAGAAGTGGAAATCGTGAACTTGTGTGAGGAGGCGTCAGGTGGCAGTACAAGCTTGTTTTCCGCTCCCATGCAAAAGGAGCTTCGCAACCGGCTCGCGACAGGAGAGCAGAGTATCCTGTTTCTCAATCGGAGAGGCTATGCGTCTTCTTTGTTATGCCAGAAATGCGGTTATGTGCCGCGCTGCCACAACTGTGCAGTTTCGTTAACTTATCATCATGCTTATCGTCCTCGCGCACTTTGCTGTCACTACTGCGGCTATGCGGAAGAAGCCAGTTTGCGCTGCGCTAACTGCGGCAGCGATCACATGAAACAATTTGGAGTGGGAACAGAGCGAGTGGAGACTGAACTTGCTGCCTTGTTTCCAGAGGCGCGCATCCTGCGCATGGATGTGGACACCACCCGGCTAAAAGGAAGCCACGAGCGCTTATTGGCGCAGTTTCGTGCAGGTCAGGCAGATATTCTGCTCGGGACGCAAATGATTGCGAAGGGGCATGATTTTCCAAATGTTTCTTTTGTAGGCGTGTTGTCTGCCGATACGGCGCTGCATTTGCCAGATGTGCGGGCTGCAGAACGAACATTTCAGCTGCTGACACAGGTGGCCGGCCGCGCGGGGCGCCACCAGCTGCCAGGCAAAGTGATTGTTCAGTCGTTTCACCCCGATCACTACGCGATTAGGCTTGCGGCGAAACAGGATTATGAAGCGTTTTATCAGCAAGAACTGGCCGATCGACAAGCGATGCACAATCCGCCTTTTTGGGAAATCTCTTTAATTACAGTTACACATGAGGATATGAGTGCTGCGGTAAAAGTAGCTGGTCACGCGGCGAGTGAATTGCAAAAGCTTCTTGCCGGAGAATCTGCAGTCATCGTTCATGACCCTGTGCCGGCCCCAATCGAACGATTGCACGGCAAACACCGCGTTCATATTACCCTGCGCTACCAGCGTTTCCGGGATTTACAGCCAGTGCTCGCGGGTTGGTATCCGGAGGCGTCGCAGCAGGCCACTCAACAGGGGGCTTATTTGTCTGTAGACATTAATGCCCAATGGGTTGTATGATCTTGTTCCTGCTGCATGTCTGTCGTGTACAAAGAAATACATTTTATTGAAGAGGATGCACCCTCCAGACAGACCGCAGTTTACCTCCTCGCTCGGGTTGTTGTCTTGTTCCAATGATTAATTACAAACTGCAGTAGGAACAAGACAACAAAAGTCGCTCGTCGGCAAATCTGTGGTCTGGCTGGAGGGGCAACACAGAAACAAAATGTAGTCCATTTTTGCATAACAGAAAATGCAGCAGGGACAACATCCTACAAGTCGCATGAGTTTTACTTGAAGAAATGATTACATATGCCCTTAATGGGCAATTCTGATAGAAAACTGAATTAGCCCTGGAATCAGGATATGTTAAGATAAGGCTAACGCAAGGGGGTACACATGAGCATTCGTCCAATTGTCACTCAGGATCATCCCATTCTGCGCATGGTGGCTGAACCAATAGCGCAGATCGATGACGCAGTGATGGTCTTATTAAACGATATGGCGGAAACGATGTACGCGGCGGAAGGCGTTGGGCTTGCTGCCGTGCAAGTGAATGAACTGTACAGGATCATTGTTTACGATGTTGGCGAAGGGTTGGTCGAATTGATTAATCCGGTACTGCTGGACTATCGGGGTGAACAGTACGGGCCGGAGGGATGTTTGTCAATTCCAGGCTTGCATGCGGATATTAGACGCTATGAATGGGTGCGGGTGCAGGGGCAAGACCGCTTTGGCCAAACGATTGAAGTGGAAGGCGAAGAGCTGCTCGCGCGCTGTCTGCAGCATGAAATTGACCACCTGAACGGGATCTTATTTATTGATTATATCGAGGAAGAAAACTTCTCAGTGGAATCCCTCGCGGAGTAAACCTGAGACTAACAGTAGTCGACACTGGCCTAAGCAGTTGCGGCCGGATTCAAGCAGTGAACTGGCAGAGTACAGAGAGTGTGGAGTGATAGAATGCGGATGCTTTTTATGGGAACTCCGGATTTTGCGGTATATTCCTTGCGTTGCCTGGTGGAAGCGGGTCATGAAATTGTCGGTGTCGTGACGCAGCCGGACCGTCCAAAAGGGCGCGGCAAACAACTCGCCTGTTCGCCTGTCAAGGAGTTTGCATTGGAACATGGACTGTCAGTTTATCAGCCGGAAAAGATTCGGCTTGAAGAAGCATATGAGCCTTTGCTGTCGCTGAATGCGGACTTGCTGGTAACTGCAGCGTTTGGGCAGTTGATTCCAGGGCGCTTGCTGGATGCGCCGCGTCTGGGGAGTGTCAATGTGCATGCGTCTTTGCTGCCCAGGTGGCGAGGCGGGGCTCCAATTCACCGTGCGATTCTGAGCGGAGATGCGGAGAGTGGAGTGACCATTATGCGCATGGTCAGCAAACTGGATGCCGGAAATCTTTTAACCACGGTCAAAACACGCATTGAGGATGAAGATACATATGGTTCCTTGCATGACCGTTTAGCAGTGCTTGGAGCGGAATTGCTTTGCGACACGCTCCCGGGTCTTGAGCGCGGTGAGCTGCAGGAAGTGGTTCAGGACGAGTCGCAGGTCACTTATGCAGGCAATTTGACCAAAGAGGATGAACGGCTGGATTGGAACCGGACTGCAAAAGAACTGCATAACCAAGTTCGGGGCCTTAATCCTCGCCCTGGAGCATTTACAACGTTCCGAGGGGAAGTGTTGAAAATTTGGCAAAGCAGGCTGGTGCAACACCGCCCTGGCGCCAGCAGCGAGCCTGGTCGGTTTGCTCAGAGCGGGGATCGTCTGCTCGTTGCAACAAGCGATGGCCAGCTGGAAATCACAGAACTGCAGCCCGCCGGGAAAAAGCGAATGCCAGCCAGCGACTTTTTACGAGGATTGCGGCCGGAAACTGAGCATGAATGGGTATTTGGTGAAAGGCAGGCGGACTAGGTGGCATCATCCCGGGAGATTGCGCTGGAGACACTGCTCAAAATTGATACTCACGATGCGTACAGCAACCTGGCGCTGCAAAACATTTTGCGGAAACATTCGTTGTCAGCGCAAGATCGTCATTTTGTGACGCAGTTGGTCTATGGCACTGTCCAGTTTCAACTGCTGCTCGATCACTATTTGCAGCCGTTTTTGAAACAGCCGGTGGAAAAATTAAAACCGTGGGTTAGACAACTGCTGCGCATGAGCACCTATCAGCTGTTTTTCCTGGAACGGGTGCCGCCGTTTGCCATTGTCAATGAAGCGGTGTCGATTGGTGCATTACGGGGCGGATCGCTCCGTGGGTTTATTAATGCAGTCCTGCGCAATTTACAGCGGTCAGAAGCCTACAAACAGCGTGCCAGTCAACTGGATGTGACGCAACAAACATCTGCCTCGGACATCGCCATTAAGACTAGTCATCCAAGTTGGATGATCCAGGATTGGATCGATGAATTTGGACTGGAGCGGGCCAAGTCAATTGCTGTTTCGAACAATCAACGCCCATTTGTGTCGTTGCGGGTGAATGTGCGCAAGATCACGCGAGATGCGCTTTATGCACAGCTGAAAGGGGAAGGTTTGTCAGTGGAGCTTTCCCCGGTTTCCCCAGTTGGCATTCGCCTGTTAGAAGGAGTGGATGCGGCGCAGTGGAAATGGTTTCGTGAGGGGTTTGTCACCATGCAGGATGAGAGTGCGATGCTGGTGGCGCCAGTACTCGATCCGGTCAAAGGGATGCGGCTGCTCGATGCCTGCGCGGCTCCTGGGGGGAAAACAACGCATCTTGCGGAACTCCTGGATGATGATGCGGACATTGTCGCTGCAGATTTGCATCGGCATAAAATGGAACTCATCACCGGAGCAGCGAAACGTCTGCACCTGAGCAGCATTCGTCCGGAAGTGCGCGATATGAGTCTGTCCGGGGCAGAAATCGCCCCTTTTGACCGAATTCTATTGGATGCTCCCTGCTCAGGGCTTGGGGTAATCCGGCGGAAACCGGATCTGAAATGGCGCAAAACGCCAGAGGACGTAACTGAACTGCCAAATCTGCAGCAGAGATTGCTGCACGAGTGTTGGCGTCACCTGCGCCCAGGAGGAGTGTTGGTGTATTCTACCTGTACCATTCGCAGCAGCGAGAATAGCCGTGTCATTGAGTCTTTTTGTCAGCGGCAAGAGGACGCGTTGTTGGACGATGTCCGGGACTTACTGCCTGAACAAGTGGCGGAACAGGTGCTGGTGAGCCCCTTTGGCGTGACGATTTTGCCGGATCAGTTTGGCAGTGATGGATTTTTCATCGCTCGTTTGTCTAAAATGTAACTACATGCAAGCCTTACTTTAAAGAAGGAAGTGACGCAGGTGGATGTATTGGAAATGGCGCCCGAGCAAAAACAGGACGGGGAACCACGCCCAATTCAGTTATATAGTTTTCGCTTGAATGAATTGGAGGATTGGGTAAAACAGCTTGGGGAGCCGAAATTTAGGGCAAAACAGTTGTTTACCTGGATGTATAAAAAAAGAGTGCAAGCAATCTCTGAAATGACCGATTTGTCCGTTTCGTTCCGGAATAAATTGGAAGAGATTGCGAGACTGAGTACTATTAAGGAAGAGATGCGTCAAGTTTCCAAAGATGGCACAGTCAAATGGCTGTTTAGCCTATGGGATGGTGCGACGGTAGAAACTGTGCTCATGCGTCATGGCTACGGAAACTCGGTGTGTGTTTCCACTCAAGTCGGCTGCCGGATGGGGTGTACGTTTTGCGCTTCCACCCTGGGCGGCCTGATTCGCAATTTATCCGCCGGAGAAGTTGTGGAACAAATTCTCACTGTGCAAAGATTTCTTGATCAAGAGGAGGAGCGGGTTTCCTCCGTTGTGCTGATGGGTTCGGGTGAACCGCTCGAGAATTATGAACCGTCAATGGCTTTTGTCGACATTGTCACAGATGGTGAGGGGCTGCGAATTGGTGCTCGCCACATTACGGTTTCTACCAGCGGCTTGGTTCCTGCGATTAAACGTCTTGCCGATGAACAGCGGCAAATTACACTGGCGATTTCTCTTCACGCTACCAATGACGAATTAAGAAGCTCTATGATGCCGATTAACCGCGCATGGAACATTGAGAAATTGTTGGATGCGGCCAGATATTATGTGGAGAAAACGAACCGGCGCATCTCGTTTGAATATGCTTTAATCGGCGGGGTGAACGATTCGCTGGATCATGCTGAAAAATTGGCTCACCTGTTAAAAGGGATACTTTGTCATATCAATCTGATCCCCGTAAACTATGTACCGGAGCGGAATTATACGCGCACACCAAAAGATCAGATTCAGGCTTTTGTGAATCGGTTGGCAGATTTAGGTGTCAATGCAACAGTGCGTCGGGAAATGGGCCATGATATTGCGGCCGCCTGCGGGCAGCTGCGCGCCCAAAAAGAAGGACGGTTGTAGCGAGGACGGGGGAGAACTATGGAGATTGCGGCGCGGACGCATATCGGACTCGTTAGACAAGTCAATCAGGATAGCTTTGCGGTGGTGTCCGATTTATCGGCGTATGAGGTCTACATCGTAGCAGATGGCATGGGTGGCCATTCTGCTGGGGAAGTGGCTAGTACACTAGCTACCCAGGTAGTCGCAGATCGTTTGCGGTCTGTTTTGTTGTCCCCTGATGAGGATACTGACCTGTGCGAAGCGGTGGCCGGGGCCATTTTGGATGCAAACGAACAGGTCTACTTGCGTGCAGATTCATCGAACGGTTTATCCGGCATGGGGACGACGATTGTGGCCGCGGTTTCCAATGCGTCGCAACTGGCCATTGGTCATATTGGAGACAGCCGCGCTTATTTGCTGCACGGAGATGAGTTGAACCGGTTGACAGACGATCACTCGCTAGTGAATGAACTGATCAAAAACGGTCAGTTGACTGCTGATGAAGCCAATCATCATCCTCAGCGGAACGTGCTTTTGCGCGCGCTCGGAACCGATCTGCAGGTGCAAGTGGAAACCCGGATGCTGCCTTGGTCTGACGGTGATGTTCTGGTGCTTTGTTCAGATGGCGTGTGGGGCCTGGTCGATCACGCTTTATTAGAAAAACTTGTCCTTTCGCATTCGAACATGTATGACTTGGTCGATCAGTTGATTAAAACCGCTTTGGACTGCGGAGGAGCAGACAACATTACGGTTATTGCGGTGAAGAACAACCAAACAGGTGTGAAAAGAGGTGATACACGGTGAGTGTACAAAAACTGGCAAACCGCTATGAATTGATCGACCGCATCGGCGGCGGTGGAATGGCCGTCGTGTATCGGGCTCTTGATACTTTATTAAATCGCAATGTGTCAGTTAAAGTGCTCCGCTCCCAGTACGCCTCTGATGAGGAATTCGTCAGGAGATTCAGGCGGGAAGCACAAGCAGCTGCTTCGCTATCCCATCCGAATATCGTCAATATTTACGACGTCGGAACCGAAGGCGAAACGCATTACATCGTAATGGAATACATAGATGGATTCACGTTAAAAGAACTTATTCAATCAGAAGCTCCTTTATCCGTATCCAGATCGATACAAATTACGCGCCAGATTTGCGCTGCGCTTAAGAATGCGCATGAAAATAACATTGTGCACCGCGATATTAAACCGCATAACATTCTCATTGGCAAAGATGGCCGGTTGAAAGTAACCGACTTCGGCATCGCGCGGGCCACCACGTCCAACGCTGTGACCCAAACGGGCTCCATTTTGGGATCCGTTCACTATTTTTCACCAGAACAAGCACGAGGCGGCATCACCGATGTGAAATCTGACATTTATTCCTTAGGCATTGTGCTCTATGAAATGTTGACAGGCAAACTGCCGTTTTCCGGCGAATCGCCTGTGTCGGTCGCTTTGAAACATCTGCAGGAGCCATTTATTGAACCCAGACAACTCGATCCGGATTTACCGCAAAGTCTGGAGAATGTGATTTTGAAATGCCTTTGCAAAGATCCTGACTTTCGATACGCTTCCATGCAAGACATGATCGCTGATTTGGATACGGCGCTAGAGCACCCAAATGTGCCAAAGTTCATTGCTCCGGCCAAAACTGATCAAGATACGATTCAAATTCCTGCGCTTGGAATTCAGCGCGCCAGGGGAGACGAAGCAAATTCTCTTTATAACCCCGAGAACAACGAGCCGGGATTGCCCAATGGCGCAGCAGGACGCAAGCGCAAATGGGCGCCCTGGATTTTGTGGCCGCTCGGGATTCTGCTCGCGCTTGGATTTGCGGGAGCAGCCGCTTACGAAGTAGTTTCGTTTGTGACCGGGAATTTCACTGTGAAACAGACCCAAATGCCAAGTTTGAACGACAAAACTTATCAACAAGCGGTTCAACAACTGCAATCGCTAGGTTTCAGCCCAGACTCGATCACGAAAACTGACGCCTACCCGCCGTCAAGTGACCCGGTGTTGAGTAAAATTCCAAGCGGACAAGTGTTTGACCAGGACCCGAAGGCGAATACTTTAGTAAAAGTCAGCCATCCAGTCACGCTATATATCAGCAAAGGGGCTGAAGCCATCCAAATGCCCAAGCTGACAGGTTTGTCGCGTGACGATGCAACAAAAGCGTTAACGAATGCGAAAATCGATCCAGCTCAGGTCACCTGGACCGAGGATTTTTCCAAGGATGTCGCATCTGGATCGGTCATTAGTCAGACGCCTGATCCATCTACGTCAGTGACACCCTCTAATCAGATTTCAGTAGTGGTGTCTAAAGGGCAAGACATGGCAACGATGCCTGACTTAACTGGAATGACCAAGGACGACGCCTATAAGGCGCTGGCTCAAAACGGTTTTGTCCCTGGTAATGTCACGTCGCAGCCAAGTGACAAACAAGTAAACACCGTCATTAAACAAAGTCCGACGAACCCAAATGCGCAGGCTCAGAAGGGCTCCACTGAAGATTTTGTTTATTCAAGCGGACCTGCCAGCAAGACGTGGACTTATTCCTTGCAGCTGCAGTCCAATAGTCGTCCAGTGCAAGTGACGATCAAATTGACTGATTCTGTTTCCAAAGACAGCACGGTTTATGATCAAATGCTGACAGGTTCGCAGACTGTTCCCATTTCAATCACATTAAAATCCACTGATTCTGCCACCATCAATATCTATCAGAATGGCAAGCTATCGGATACCAAAACTGTTCCGTATCCGCAGAATTAATGACACAAACGATGGAGCGGGTGTGCATGGACAGTGGGCTGATTGTCAAAGCAATATCCGGCTTTTATTATGTACAGACAGAGGATCGGATTCTCCAGTGTCGGGCGCGCGGTGTTTTCAAAAACAAGGGCATTCATCCCTTGGTCGGTGATGTTGTCTCTTATACCCCTGTCGGATCGCAGGAAGGGGTCATTGAAAGCCTCGCGCCCCGCTCTTCTGAGCTGGTTCGTCCACCGGTGGCCAATATGGATCATGTGCTGCTGACTTTTTCAGTGCGTGAGCCAGATCTGAGCCTGCTCCTGTTAGACCGAATGCTGGTGGAGGCGCAGCGGGCAGCGCTGGTGTGTACAATTGCCTTGACCAAAGCAGATTTGCTGTCAGCTGCAGATTTTCAGCCAGAAGCAGAGCTGCAGTTGCTGCTGCATCCTTATCGTACCATGGGGTATCCGGTCGTATTTTCATCTTCTGTCACCGAAATGGGCAGCGATGAACTGCGAGAGTCGCTTGCCGGGCGCAAGACTGTCATTGCCGGTCAATCGGGTGTAGGAAAATCGACTTTATTAAATACGCTGATCCCTTCTTTAGAACTTAAATCCGGGGAAATTTCCCGGAAATCAGGCCGAGGGCGGCATACGACCCGCCAAGTTGAATTGCACAGGATCGCAGATCACACCTACGTGGCCGATACGCCCGGCTTTAGTCAGTTGGATGTAAAAGGGTTAAAACCGGAGGATCTGCAGCATGGCTTTGCCGAGATCAGTCTTCTTGCGACAAACTGCAAATATCGAGGGTGTTTTCACGAACAGGAAGAAGGCTGCGCTGTAAACGTTCAAGTGGGAGAGGCTGTTTCGACCACCCGGTATAACAACTATTTGTTCTTGTTGCAGGAAGTGCGTACGAACTACGACAGGAGGTATTAGAAATGATCAAAATCGCACCTTCTTTATTATCATCCGATTTTGCCAATCTAAGTCTAGACGTTCGCCAAATGGATGAATTAGGAGCCGACTACTTGCATATTGATGTAATGGATGGCCATTTTGTTCCGAATATCACCATTGGACCTTTGGTGGTCAAAGCGATTCGCCCTTACAGCAAACTTCCCTTCGATGTCCATCTGATGATTGAACAGCCGGAACGTTATGTGGAAGATTTCGTGCAAGCTGGAGCCAATCTGGTGACTGTGCATGTGGAAGCAAGTCCGCACCTGCAGCGCACGCTGGGCATGATCCGCTCCCTGGGTGCTCGCGCATCAGTTGCTTTAAATCCGCACACACCGATTTCCATGATCGAACATGTGCTTGATCAACTGGATATGATCTTGATTATGACTGTCAATCCCGGCTTTGGTGGTCAATCTTTTATTCACAGCATGGTGCAGAAAATTGCAGACACAAGAAATATGTTAGCAGCACGTGGATTTGGCGAGATCGATATTGAGGTCGACGGCGGCATCAATCGGGAAACAGCAGAACAGGTACGAAAAGCAGGCGCGACCGTACTGGTGGCAGGCAACGCGATCTTCACTGCGGATGACCGAAAAGAGGAAATCTCCCTCTTAAGAGGGAATTAGGCACATTTTCAAGGTATGACCATATACATATAGGGATTAAGATGCCTTGGAGGAGGGCAGCACGGGAAGAATGCCGATTATGGCTGCCCATCTTGCCGTCCGCACCACCCAAAGGATGAAGATGAGGAGGGGTCAGGTTTGAGGTTCTACACCATTAAGCTACCACGTTTTTTGGGCGGATTGGTGAAAGTGTTCCTGAGCGCCTTTCAAAAAGATTAGTATTACGCCCTTGACAATGGTTCTCTTGACGGATTGAGCAGCGACGCCATCCGAAAAGGGAACCACTTTATGTATGGGCTTATTCATTTTGGGAAGTGTACTTCTCTCCAGCAACAACAATACACAACAAGACTCTTGAATAATTGATATCAAGTGTCTTTTGCTTTTTACATGTGTCTTTGACAACGTGAAGATCAATTAATTGATAAGAACAAATTTCGTGTTTGATTTTCAGGTTCCTAAGGTGGATTGGATATGTCCCTGTTCTCATAACATCATGAAAAAGCAAAAAGACACCTGATAGAGATCTATCGAAGTGTCTTATATATGCATGAATACGTTATAATCAAAATTAGATAGCTCGCTTGATCTTGCCTGCTTTGAGACAACGAGTGCAGACGTTTACGCGACGGACAGTTCCATTCACGTTCGCGCGAATTCGCTGTATATTAGGTAACCAACGGCGTTTTGTCTCAACCTCTGAGTGGGAGACTGAATTTCCGGTTTTAGGTTCTTTGCCACAAACCTCACAACGTTTTGCCATGATACTTGCACCTCCCTTGCTCAGTACAAAAAAAATTACTAGGACATCATACCATATCGATCAAAACGGTGCAAGGGTCGCACACGCGCTTGTTCTCTATCATCATCCTGTAGTACAATGATAATGCGTTATTGTGTCGAATTTGGATTGGAGGGTGTCGAATGCCAAAAGAGATCACAACAGAACTAGGCAAGTTAACGATCTCCGAAGACGTGATCGCAACCGTTGCAGGCACTGCGGCAATGGATTGTTACGGACTGGTCGGGATGGCCTCTCGCAAACAAGTCAAAGATACTGTAACTGAACTGTTGGGTCGTGAAAATCCGGGTCGTGGCGTTGAAGTCCACATGGAAAATGAACAGGTGGTAGTTGATCTTTTTATCATAGTAAGTTATGGAGTTCGCATTTCTGAAGTAGCCCAAAATGTAATGGATAAAGTGAGATATACATTTGACAGCATGCTCGGCCTGACGGTGGATAAAGTCAACATCATTGTCCAGGGAGTCAGGGTGTTAGGGGATAAGTAAGGAGGGCTCATATGGAGCGGAATTTGCTGGATGGGGCTCTTTTTTTAAGAATGGTGGCATTAGGTCATAGGCGGCTCGAAGCCAACAAGGAAGCAGTCAACGCTTTGAATGTGTTTCCCGTACCGGATGGGGATACGGGCACAAATATGTCATTATCCTTGGGTGCGGGTGTGGAAGAATTAAAACGGGCAGCAGGCGAACCGCTCGGAAGAATGGCTGAATCTTTGTCCAAAGGGCTTTTGATGGGCGCTCGCGGGAACTCAGGGGTCATTCTATCTCAATTGATGCGAGGATTTGCGAAAACGGTTTCTAGGTTGGATGAAGTGGATGGCAAAGGATTTGCGGAGGCGCTTCAGCAGGGTGTGCAAACGGCCTATCAGGCGGTTGTAAAACCAGTGGAAGGCACAATTCTAACGGTTGCCAAAGACGCAGCGCGCGGCGCAGCAGCACGGGCCAAGACCGGAAATGCGTCTCTTGTCGATGTGATGCAGGCTGCGCTGATCGAGGCGGAAGCATCGCTCGCTCGCACTCCAGATATCCTGCCTGTCCTGAAACAGGCCAAAGTAGTGGATTCGGGCGGACAAGGGCTGGTATTTGTTTACCAAGGATTTTTGTCAGCTTTATCAAATGCCGTTGCCGCAATGGAAACTAGTCTATCTTCAGCTGACAATTTTGATGCGCCAAGCTACCCTATTCCGCATGGAGCACCGGCGGCAGCTGTTTATGCGGCATCTATGCAGGAGCAGTTATCTCATGACGGTGAATTTGGGTATTGCACGGAGTTTATCGTGAGAGTTAAGCATCCCTCGACGGAGAATGAGATGGAGCAAAAGATGCGTCATGCGATGCTTGCGCATGGGGATTCGCTCTTGGTGGTGGCTGCTGACGATTTGGTCAAAGTTCATCTGCATAGTGACAATCCGGGGCGAGTGCTCGAAACCGCTCTCACGTTCGGCCCTTTGATCAAAATAAAAATAGATAATATGACAGAACAAAGCCATCATTTATCTACTAATTATGGCAATACCGGCAGTGAAGAGAGCATAAGCGAGTTGCCAGCGGAGCTGATTGCGCGATCGGTGGCAATGGTTGCGGTGGCTAGCGGGGATGGATTGCAGGAAATTTTTACGAGTATCGGCGTGGCAACCGTGATTTCGGGCGGACAAACGCAGAACCCGAGCACTGAGGATCTGATGACTGCGGTAGAAGCAACCGGGGCAGCTCATGTGCTGCTTTTGCCCAATAATTCAAATATTGTGATGGCTGCCAATCAGGCCAGCGAACTTGCCCCTGGCAAGGTCACTGTGATTCCGACGTCTTCGATTCCGCAGGGATTATCTGCTGCGCTGGCGTTTGACCCTGAAGACAGCATTGAAGTCAATCGGATCCGCATGGAAGAAGCGATTAAACGCATCGGTTCTGCTCAGGTGACACGTGCCGTACGAACCACGCAATTTCAAGAGCATGACATCGCTCTTGGGGATTACCTTGGGTTAAGTGAAGGCAGCCTGGTTGCCGTAACTGCTGATTTGTCCGACTGTCTGTCTCAATTATTTGATTCGATTCTGTCCGAAACCAGTGAAATCGTCACGTTATTCTACGGGGACGAACTGTCTGAAGCGGAGGCGGAAGGGCAAATCCGGACGGTGCAAGAACGCTTTCCAAGTTGTGAATTTGAGATGCATTACGGGGGACAACCCTTATATCCGTTTCTGATTTCTGTGGAGTGATCCGCGTATATGTTCGAGACTGAGAGCGTTCTGTTTAAGTCAGTTACCTTGTTGCCGGGCGTGGGGCCCTCTCGTGAGCGTGATTTGGCTCGCCTTGGAATTTTCACGCTTTATGAGTTGTTGATGTATTTTCCTTTTCGATATGAAGATCGTACACACCGCGCACCGATCTTGCTTCAGGACGGGGAGCGTTTAACGCTGCGGGCCAAAGTATCGGGCACGCCCGTTTTACGTTACAAGGGCCGCAAGTCGACGTTAAGCGTGCCTTTTCTAACGGAGGAGAGTTTCCCGATTACAGCCGTCTGGTTTAACCAGTCGTTTCTCAAAGAGCAAATGCTCTTAGGCAGATCGGCTTATTTAACTGGCAAATACGATGGCAAAAGGCGAACCCTGACCGTGTCGCACTATGAACTGCACGTGGAGGAAACAGTTCACGCTGGCAGAATGGTGCCTATTTACGAGGTTAAGGGTGATTTGACGCCAAAAGTATTTCGCGCTTTAATTTCCGCTGCACTGAAGAAGTATGTGCATGAGTTTCCTGAGCTGCTGCCAGCCCGGATCACCGCACGCTTCAAACTGATTCCCTTCCAGGAAGCCCTCCAGGCCGTACATCTGCCCAAAAGTGAACAGGACATCCATCAATCGCGCAGACGGCTCATTTTTGAGGAGTTTTTTTTATTTCAGCTCCGGCTGCAGGCGTTTCGGCTGCTGCACCGAACAGAGCAGCCCGGCGTGGCTCATCCAGTTCGCGGCCAGGATTTGGAACAGTTTCTGCGCCTGCTGCCGTTTGAGTTAACTGGGGCTCAGAAGAAGGCTGCGCGCGAAGTGATTACCGAAATGCGATCACCTACTCCGATGAACCGGCTGCTGCAAGGGGATGTGGGTTCGGGGAAAACAGTGATCGCTTTTCTGGCGATTTATGCCGCCTATTGTTCTCAGCACCAAAGCGCCTTGCTCGTGCCAACGGAAATTCTGGCTGAACAGCATGCAGCAGCGGCGAAAAACATGCTAAAGCCACTGGGGATGGAAATCGCCCTATTAACCGGTTCGTCAACGGCCAAAGAGCGCGACAAAATCTTCAGCGGGCTCGAAGAGGGTACCATCCATGCGGTAATCGGTACGCATGCGCTGCTGGAAAAAGGGGTCTCGTTTCATGCTCTTTCTTTAGTCATTACGGATGAACAACACCGGTTTGGCGTCTCTCAGCGCGGCTTGTTTCGGCAAAAGGGGTATCATCCAGATGTGCTGTTCTTATCGGCGACCCCGATTCCCCGCACGCTTGCGATGACGCTGTTTGGCGATATGGATGTTACGGTAATGGACGAATTGCCCGCGGGGCGTAAACCGATTGAGACTGTTTGGTTGTCGCCTGATCAGGAAGTGCAAGTGATTGAAGAATTGCGCCGCGAGCTTGCCAAAGGTCGGCAAGCTTATGTAGTGGCCCCATTGATCGAAGAGTCGGATAAACTGGAAGATGTGACAGACGCCGAGAGTTTAGCAGTTCGCATTTCCGATTTGCTTGCGGGCTTTCGCGTTGGTTTGATGCATGGACGGCTGCGCTCACAGGACAAAGAGGAACTGATGCGGCAATTTTCCAGCGGTGAACTCCAGGCGCTGGTGGCAACTACCGTAATTGAGGTGGGTGTCGATGTCCCAAATGCCACGTTTATGGTCATTTACAACGCCGATCGGTTTGGCCTGGCCCAACTGCATCAATTGCGCGGTCGGGTTGGACGCGGTCAGCACGCCTCCAAATGCTTCTTGCTGGCATACGCTAAAACGGACAGCGGACGTGAACGAATGAAAGCGATGGTGTCCAGCCAAAATGGTTTTGTGCTCGCGGAGAAGGATTTAGAATTGCGTGGTCCAGGGGAGTTCTTTGGGCTAAAGCAAAGCGGTTTGCCTGAATTTAAAATTGGAAACATCGTTGAGGACGCGGCCATTATGCGTGCGGCACGGCAGACGGCGGCAAGTCTCGTTTCAGAAGACGATTTTTGGCTGCTGCCAGAATATCGCTCTCTGGTAGATTATCTGCGCAGTCAACAGGTTCTTTCGCAAAGGC